>CALABZ010000203.1 GCA_937888615.1 uncultured Lentisphaeria bacterium
TCAATCAGGACATTGGAACAATATTCCTCGGTCCTCGTCAGCGGGCTCTTCAATTTCGTTTCTTCGCCGCGCAGTTTGTCGAACCACTTGCTCCCCACGTAAATGCCGTCGCCGCCGCTCGACTTGATCGTCAGGTCACGGATAACGACGCTGTCACAGCCCCACAATGAAATCGCGTGGCGCCATTCCGAAAATTTATATTGGCTCTTGTCCTGATAATCTTTCTTGTGCATGCGAATGACGGCTCCTTCTTCGCCGCGGATGGTGATATTCACCCGGCCATAGGCGGAGAGCAGGCTGTCGCGGATATGTTTGAAGCCGCCTTTGCGAGCGGAAAGGACAACTCCCTTGGCCAGCACGATTTCGATATTGCCCGGTATCTCGACCGGATCAAGAATCCAATCACTGCCGGTATTGTCAATAACCAGCTTTTTGACCCCCGAGTCCAGAGCTTCCTGCAAACATCTGGTGGCGTTTTCCCGGTCGAATCCCCACCAACTGGCCTTCGCCTCGCTGCGTTGGCCGGATTTCACCTCGGCAAGTTCCCTACTGTAGTCGGCAGCCCGCAAACCCGCGGCCGCAACGGCGGCAAGCACCAGGATCAATAATCGTCTCATCCTCTAACACTCCTTGTTATTTCTGATTTATTATTCAAATTGATAGGATAATATGCAGGTTATTTTCTTCCGGCGTTCCAGTTAATCGTATTGTAAGAGCCCAGTGTCTCATAGGGAAGCAGGCGATTGCCGACTTTTTCAGACGCCACATGACCATCGACATAGAGGATGTCCACCATCCCCTGATGGCGAATCGCATCGATCGTGCCGTTGCCGGACGAGCTTCCCGGATATTCGATAACCCGGTAATTGCCGGTATCGTAAAGGCCGTTCGATTTGACCGCGTCCATCACCAGGTATCCCTGGGCGGGCTTGGTAAGTTCCGAGGCCTTGGCCGATTTGACCGCGCCTTTATCCGTCATGCCGGTGCCGTTTTTGCCCCCGATATAGCGGAAGTTGTAGCCATATCCGGAGTAACTGTATCCGGCATAGGGATGATCCTGGGGGGTCGGCGGGCCTTTCAGGGCCGGATCGACGAAGGAACCCTTTTTCATTTCGGTGTTTTCCATCAGGAGATTGATCCAACTGATATCGATATTATCGCGTTTAAAGCCGTAAATTGGATAATATTCGTCATATCCGTCCAGATAAATCAGAAACGCGGTTCCCTGCTGTTTCAGGTTGTTCATACAGGTGGAACTATACGCCCGATCCCTGGCGGCGTTCAACGCCGGCAGCAGCATTGCGGCAAGTATCGCGATAATCGCGATCACAACCAGAAGCTCTATCAATGTAAAATGTTTGACCCTATTCATTTGTAAACTCCTTACGGTTTGATGTTGATAAGTTCTTCCAATGTTAAAAATTTATTTTCGTCCTTGAATTGCGGGGGCAACGGCTTGATATTCTGTTCGGCGCTCTCCACACTGATGGGCGACCATTCCCAGAAAATATATTTCTTGTCGCATCGCGGACAGCCGCAGCTTCGGTTCAGCCGGAATCTGGGCTCCACCAATACCGGCTCGGCAATCCGTCCGCAATGATGGCGCTCGATTTTATCCAACAGGATACGCACGGTCTGCTCCGCGAGCTCCCGAATTGGCTGGACCACAGTAGTCATCGGCACCCTGGTGATGTTGCCGATATCCAGACCGTCGCAACTGACGACGGCCACATCCTCCGGTACCCGGTAACCGTGATTCTCAAGCCAGGAAATAAATCCTCCCGCCAATATATCGCCATTGAGAGAAAAGGCCGTCACTTTTTCTTCTTTGATCAGGTGATGGATCCTGTCCGCAAAATCAACATCCCACACCAGCGGCATGATATCTTTTTCCAGTGCCGGCAACCCCGCCTCGCGACAGGCCCGCCGAAATCCGTCGTACTTCGGATTATTATAACGGAGCTGGCTGCATACGAAAACAATCCGCCGGTGCCCATGTGCGATCAGATGCCGGGTCAATCCGTAAAATCCCCGTTCCAAATCCACGGCAATATCGCGATCTTCCACCATCTCGGATACACAGACCATCGGTACCGGGTAATCTTTCTGCTTTATATTATTCAGCGTATAGTCGGAGATGATACCGGACATCCCCCGCGATATAAAGTCGTTGATCGTGTCCAATTCATGCTTCGGGTCGGTCACTCCGACAAAATATGCCTGATAATTTTCGAGCCGCAGCTTAATCGAAAGCTGGCGGTTCAACTCGGAATTCACCCCGGTCTGGAAACACCCGGTAATAATTCCGATGCTCCGGTCGCGCTTGCCCGTCAATTGCACCGCCGAAAAATTGGGGCGATACTTCAGGTTACGGGCCAATTCCAGAATCTTCTCGCGTTTTTCCTTGGAAACCTTGATACTTGAATCGCGGCGGTCGTTCAATACGGCCGACACCGCCGGGCGACTCACCCCGGCAAGCTCCGCTATTTCTTTCATAGTGACAAGTTTACGATCAGACATACTGCTATTCCAAAAATAAATTACTCGAGTTATCTGATTTTATTATACTGTCATTTCCGATTATTGCAACCCCCTGAATATGGATTTCCCCGAAAATACCTGAAATATCCCGGATTCAGTCCCGACACCGGGATCATTCCCCCTCCGAATGCCCGAAAAATGGCTTCCGCATCCCCCGGAAAACATGCCAAAATGGACCTACCAATCACCGCTTACATCTTCGGTTTACGCAAACTTAACGCATCGTAATACATTAACAATAAACAACTTGACAAAACAATTAAAATAATATCCGCTTCCAGGCAATTTTGCTATTGCTTTTTTGCCGGACGTAGATTATATTTATATAATATTTCTAAACCCGGAAGATCGACGCATGCCGAAACCGGGCGCAGAATTATGAATTGAATTACCATATGAAATAAAGCAATTCAAAATATAAAAAGGGGTAAAGTATAAATGTCATTTATTGACTGGCTGATCGTAATTATTCCCGTGGCGTTCGTCCTGGGAATAGGGTTGTATTCGATGAGGTATATTCGAGGGGTTGCGGACTTTCTGGCGGCGGGACGCGTCTGCGGCCGTTACGTGATCAGCGTCGGCGACATCGCCAATGCCCTCTCCATTATCGGACTCGTCGCCTACGTTGAGGTTCACTACAAAACCGGGTTCGCCCTCGCTTTCTGGCAAACAGTGATCGGCCCGCTGGGGATTGCCATGGGATTGTTCGGGTACTGTACCTACCGTTTCCGCGAAACCAAAGCCATGTCCCTCGGCCAGTTCCTGGAAATGCGCTACAACCGCCCGTTCCGTATTTTCGCCGCCGCCCTGCGCAGTATTTCTGAAATGCTCGCCAACATGATCATGCCCGCCATCGCCGCACGCTTTTTTATCTATTTTCTCGGATTGCCGCATTCCATTTCCATCTTCGGCACGACCGTTCCGACCTTCATGATAATCGTGATCATCTGCCTGACCGTCGCAATCGGGCTGATCTGCATGGGGGGAACCCTGGCGTTGGTCATCACCGACGCGGTCCAGGGAATGATCTGTTTCCCGCTGATTGTTACATTCGTGGTCTTTATCCTGCTCAAATTCAGTTGGTCCCAGGAAATCATCCCGGTCATGATGGACCGCGTCCCCGGCGAAAGCTTCCTGAATCCCTATGACCTCTCGAAACTGCGCGACTTCAACCTGTTCTTTGTCGTTGTTACCATTTTCGCCACCATCCTCCACCGTGCCAGTTGGATCGGGGCGGGAACCAGCGGCGCCGCCAAAAGTCCTCATGAGCAGAAAATGGCCGGACTGCTCGGTACCTGGCGCGGCTCGGTCAGTACCATTTTTTACGTTCTGATCGCGGTCACAATTATCACGCTGATGAATCACCGCAACTGGGCGCCGCAAGCGAAAAACGTCCGCGACAGCATGTCCAACCACATCGCCATGGAACTGATTCCCAACGATGTCCAACGCAAAGAGTTTAACGCCCGTATCAAAGCAATTCCCATACAGGAACATAAAATCGGAGTCAATAAAGAACTCTCCCAGACTGACAATCTTGACACGCCGCTCCTCAATACCGCCCACAAGACATTCAAGGAATTCGAAGGTGACGCCCAGGGCAACGCCAAATTCCAGCAGTTCCGCACCCTCTTCCACCAGATGATGTTGGGGCAGTCGATGCGCGAAATGCTCCCGACCGGACTGCTCGGGCTGTTCTGCCTGTTGATGGTGCTGGCAATGATCTCAACCGACGATACCCGTATCTACAGCGCCACGATCACATTGACGCAGGACGTGGTCATGCCGCTCCGCCAAAAGCCATTCACCCCGCACCAGCACGTCTGGGCGCTCCGAATTGTAGCAATGGGAATCGGGGTCTTCTTTTTCTGCGGCTCGATTTTCATGGCCCAACTCGACTATATCAACCTGTTCGTTACACTGATGTGCACGATGTGGCTCGGCGGCTGCGGACCGGTCATGATCTTCGGCCTTTACAGCCGTTTCGGAACCACCGCCGGCGCATTTACCTCGCTGGTCACGGGGATGGTAATGGCCCTGGGCGGAATTTTCGTGCAGCGCAACTGGGCCGATCTGGTTTATCCGTGGCTGGTGAAGGCTGAATTGGTTGAACCAGTCGGCAATTTCCTGTCCTCGGTTTCCGCTCCGCTGAATCCCTATGTGGTATGGCAGATGGATCCGGTGAAATTCCCGATCAACAGTTATGAATTTTACCTGATCACCATGCTGACCACCCTTTTCCTCTACTGCCTGGTTTCCTACCTGACCATGAAAGAACCGTTCAACCTCAACCGTATGCTCCATCGCGGTATCTACAACCTCGATCACGACAAAAAAGAAACCTTCAAATGGTCCTTCCATACGGTTTTCAGCAAGCTCCTCGGTATTACCAAGGAATACACCACCGGGGACAAAGTCATCGCCTGGTCATTCTTCTTCTACAGCTTTATCTACAGCTTTATTCTTATGTTCATCGTGGTGATCATCTGGAATAAATTCTCGCCGTGGCCGCTCGAATGGTGGGGAAATTACTTTTTCATCGGTTATCTGCTGGTGCCCGGCCTCATGGCGGCAATATCCACTTTCTGGTTCGGAATCGGTGGATTTATCGACCTGTTCCGGCTGTTCCGCGACCTCAAGGCCAGGGTGGACAATCCGCTGGACGACGGCTGGGTGGAAGGCAACGTCTCCGCGGCCGACAGAACCCAGTTTGAAAAAGTCGAAAAGGTAGAAAAACAGCACGATGCCGAATCCGGCAAGACTGAATAACGAAACGAACTTTCATATTTCGTGCGGAATGGAAAATCACTTCCATTCCGCATTTTTTTGTGGCCCTGTATGAATCACATGCAACGACGTGCCGCCTCGAAGGCATGGGCTAAAAAATCAGAAAATTTTTGACTTTACGGCTTGTCGAAATCATTCGGTCGAATTACATTAGCATTTAAGACCATTTACGGAAGGGATATTATGCTAGCCAAAACATATTCGGCCGCGGTCGTGGGGATTGACGCATATCCGGTGGAGGTGGAAATCAACGCCACCAAAGCAGGGGAACAATCCATCGTGTCAATCGTCGGATTGGCCGATACCGCGGTGAAGGAGAGCCGGGACCGGGTAAAATCGGCACTGCTCAGTTCAGGTTATAAACACCCGCAGGGCACTACGGTCGTCAACCTGGCTCCGGCGGATTTACGCAAAGAAGGAACCGCGTTCGACCTGCCTATTGCATTGCTGATGCTGGCCGCGTCGGGAATCATCGACCGGGAACGTCTGGCCGAAACCGCCATGCTCGGTGAACTGGCGCTGGATGGGACGGTCCGAAGCGTCCGGGGCGTCTTGCCGGTGGTCCTGCGAATGCGCAAGGAGAAACAGGTCCGGGCGTTGCTCGTGCCCGAACCGAATGCCGCCGAAGCGGCGCTTGCCGCCGGTGATCTGCCGGTATTTCCGGTGGGACGGTTGCAGGATGCGGTCGATTATTTCAGCGGCAAACCGCTTTTGCCATACCGGGCCGAAGCGTTGTCGGAAGGCGAAACTCATGCCCGGATGCCGGACTTCGCCGATGTCAAAGGACAAAGCCTCGCCAAACGCGCCCTGGAAATTGCCGCCGCCGGTTCGCATAATGTCCTGATGATCGGGCCTCCGGGTACCGGCAAGACGCTTCTTTCGAGCTGTCTGCCCGGAATCCTGCCGGCGATGACGCTGGAGGAAACACTGGAAACCAGCCGCATTCACAGTGTGCTCGGACTGCTGGAGCCGGGGCGGCCGCTGGTCAACCGTCGTCCGTTTGTGTCGCCGCACCACACCGCCAGCGACATCGGATTGATCGGCGGCGGCAAAACTCCGACCCCCGGCACAATCAGCCGTGCCCACAACGGCGTACTGTTCCTCGACGAATTGCCGGAGTTCAAGCGCAGTGTGCTCGAAGTCCTGCGCCAGCCGCTGGAGTCCGGCCAGGTATCAATTTCGCGGGCGGGCGGCAACTGTACCTTTCCGGCCAAATTTTTGTTGGTGGCGGCGATGAATCCGTGCCCCTGCGGCATGGTTGGCGCACATGGGTGCCGTTGCAAGCCCAATGAAATCCGCAAATACCGGGGCAAAATCTCGGGGCCGCTGCTGGACCGGATCGACCTGCATGTGGAAGTGTCGCGCCTGACCGAAGACGAACTGATCAAAGCGCCGCCGGGCGAGCCCAGCGCCTCGATCCGCGAACGCGTCATCGCGGCGCGGCAGATACAGGCGAAACGCTTCTACGATTTCGGAATTTACTGCAACGCCCACATGGCGCCGCGCGAACTGCGTCATTTCTGCAAGATCGATTCCAAAAGCGAAGTCCTGCTGCGCCATGCCATCCAGCGTTTCGACCTCAGTCCGCGGGCCTATGACCGCATACTGAAGGTGGCACGCACCATCGCCGACCTGGCCGCTTCGCCGGAAATCAGCGAGAACCATCTCTATGAAGCGATCAGCTACCGTAATTATGACCGCTCCAACTGGTAAATTCCGCGATTTGTGATATATTAATCGGATCATAAATATTTGAGGAATGATATTATGCGGATTATTGACTGCACCAGGGCCGGTTATGAACCGGAGTTGGCGAAGATTTTCAATCGTCCGGCCAATCCGCCGGAAATCGATGTCTCCGTGCGCGAGATACTGACCGAAGTCCAACGCTCCGGCGACGCCGCGCTCGTTAAGTTTGCCGAGAAATTCGATCATGTCACGCTGACCCCGGACCGTTTCCGGGTCGGCGAGGACGAAATTGCCGCCGCCGGAGCACAGATCAGCGATAAATGGAAGCACGCCATCACCACCGCGCTCGCCAATGTCGTGTCATTCTCCCGCCAGCGCATTCCGCAGGCGTGGAATTATTCGCCGCGCCCGGGCGTCACGCTGGGCGAACGCTTCGTACCGATGGACCGCGTCGGCGTTTATATCCCCGGCGGCACCGCGCCGCTGGTTTCCACCGTAATCCACACGGCAGGCATCGCCAAAGCCGCGGGAGTGGCCGAAATCGTCGCCGTCACCCCCGCCAACCGTGAGGGCAAGGTGCATCCGGCAGTGCTTTTCGCCATGAAAACGGCGGGCGTGAATGAAATTTACCGCCTCGGCGGCGTTTATGCCGTCGCCGCACTTGCTTACGGCACGAAAAGCATCCGCAAGGTGGAGAAGATCGTTGGCCCCGGCAACGCCTGGGTGACTTCCGCCAAGAAACAAGCTTATGGACAAGTCGCGCTCGACATGGTTGCCGGACCGTCTGAGATCATGATTATCGCGGATAATTCGGCGCGCCCGGAATTCGTCGCCGCCGACATGCTTTCGCAGGCCGAACACGGCAGCGGTTTCGAACAAGCCGTACTCGTGACCACCGATGCGGCGCTGATCGACAAGGTCCGCGCCGAATTCGACGCCCGCAGACAGACGCTCAGCCGCGGCGCCGCCATCGACAAAGTCCTCGCCAACGGCGTTTATTTCATTCTGGTTCACGACCTTGACGAAGCGGCGGACGTGGCCGGACATTACGCGCCGGAACACCTCGAAATCATGTGCCGCGACGCAGAACGCACCGCCGGAAAAATCAAAGCCGCCGGTGCAATCTTCATTGGCGAATGGACCCCCGAACCGATCGGCGACTTCTGCGCCGGACCGAGCCATGTACTGCCGACCGCCGGTTCCGGGCGGTTTTTCTCGGGGCTCACGGTGGAGGGATTTTTCCGCCGCATGAGCACGCTCCAGTACAGCCGCGAAGCTGTCCAGGGCGAAATTGATATCGTCAAATCCTTTGCCGAAATGGAAGGGCTCGACGCCCACGGCCAGAGCGGCGAAGTCCGGAGAATCTGAACTATGAAGAAATCTTATTTCCGTCCGGTCATCGACGCCATGGCCGGTTATGTACCGGGCGAACAGCCGAAAATCGATAAGTTGATCAAGGTCAACACCAATGAAAATCCGTATCCGCCCGCGCCCGGCGTATTCGATACCCTGCACGCGTTTGCGGCGAATAAGCTGCGGCTGTACCCCCAGCCGACCGCCGACATCGCCCGCGAAACCATCGCCACGCTCCACGGAGTCGACATCGATAACGTCATCGCAGCCAACGGCTCCGACGATACATTGAATATCGCCATCCGCAGTTTCTGCGGCCCGGGCCTGCCGCTGGCCTGCTTCAATCCGTCCTATTCACTGTACCCGGTGCTCGCGCAGATGCAGGAAGCGCCGATCATTCGAATCAACCTCGCGGAAGGGTTCAGGATGCCGTCCGACGCGGCGGAACAGGCCGCCCCCGCCAATCTGCTGATCATCACCCGCCCGAACGCCCCCACCGGAAACGCCTTTCCGATGGCGGAAGTACGCGCGCTGATTGAGAATTTCGACGGCGTGGTGCTGGTGGATGAAGCCTATGCCGATTTCTCCGACGACAACTGTATGGACCTGGTCCGTGAATACGATAATCTGATCGTCAGCCGTACCATGTCCAAAAGTTATTCGCTGGCGGGCATCCGTTTCGGCTATGCGGTGGCGTGTCCCGAACTCATCGAAGGTATGATGAAGGTCAAGGATTCCTACAACGTCGACATGCTCACCCAGTACATCGTCCGCGCCGCCCTCAGCGACCAGGAATATTTGGACAAGACCCGTTCCATCATCCTCGCTACCCGCGCCCGGATGGAGAAGGAACTCGCGAAACTCGGTTTCACATACGTGCCGTCGCAGACCAATTTCCTCTTCGCCGCGCCGCCGGACAACGACGGCAAACGGTTCTTCGACGTACTGCGCGAGAACGCCATACTGGTGCGCTATTTTCCCGGCGAAGTCACCGGGCGTTATGTCCGCATCAGCGTCGGCAGCGACGCCGAAATCGACAAATTGCTGGAAGTCGCCGCCCGGCTTTACGGTTGATCAGTCACCAGCGACGGTGCTGTGGATTTTTTCGAACACATCCTGCAGCATGCCGCTGCTGAAGATACCCAAAATGCTTCTCAAGATCGATCCGGTATTAATGGCGGCGAATTGCACCACCGCCATTGTGTAATCGGGCTCCGGCTCGTACACAGTGCCGCGAATGGTGATGGGCAGGATTACTTCCTCGACATTAATGGTTGATTTCACCTGCATGTGCGAATCACTCCCGAAGCCGAGCGTACCGGCAAATTTGAGGCGTTTGATAAAATCGCCGTCGAACTCCACATTGTCCAGCTTGATGCGTCCGTCGTGGATCGTGGCGTTGATCGTGCCGGTATTGAAGCGCATGAGGTCGGACGCGGTAACGATCCGGCTGAACGCGTTGCCGAGCTGTTTGTTCTTGATACCGCCAAGCTGATAGCGAATTTCATTCACCACCCGCAACGGCAGGAACAACAGCCGCCCGGTGATCGTGGTCTGAAAACTGTTCGGGATCGTAATGTTGTGGTAGGCGGAAACCAGATAGCCGTTCATACTATCCCATATCGCGGGGTAGCGGAGACCGTGGCCGGTGAGCTGGAGGTCGATTTTATCGGCGACTCCGGCGAGATTTTTCATTTCGCCGTCGAACATCGGGGTGGTGATGGGGTCGAAATCAAGGTTTTCAGTGTTCAGTGCGACATTGTAAATAATGCCGGTGTCGGTACTGCGGGCCTCGCAATGCAGCTTGACGGGGGTTTTGTTGACGGTCAGTTCGGCGGGAGAAACCAGCAGTTCGCGCCGCTGTCCCCGGATTTTGGCAGTCAGCCGCACTTGATTTTCCTCTGAGAAGGTGATGCCCTGCAAGTCCAGGTCGGCAGTAAACGGGGCAAAATCAAACGCCGGTTCCGGCCTCGACTGCGGCGGCGCACTTTCCTTTTCCCCCTTTGGCTTCGCCAGGAGCTTTTTCAGAAACAGCAAATCGATCATGGTGGAAGAAATCTCAAGGTGCCCATCCTGAAAATCCCAGCGCAAATCGGCCAGCCCGTCCAGTTTCAAGGCGTTGCCGCGACTGCTGATGTGATCGGGACCGCGCCGATAGTTCAGGCGGCAATGACCATCGACGGCCTGCGACATATCCACCGTCTGAAACTGGCCAAGCGCCAGATCGCTATCACATGTGAATTGCCCGTAATGGTCGGCAAACGCCGTGTCGATCCTGCCGTGAACGGCTCCGCCAAGCAGGAATCCCGGATCGAATACCGCATAGAATTCCTGATTGAGCTGTTGAATATCGGCGGTAAATTTGCCTTCGCCGGAGTCCAGCGCCAGGGCGCCTTGCACGGCGGCGGCCCCCATACTTTTTCCGGCGTTGGAGCCGCGCACGATCAGCATCGGCAGTTGCAGTTGTTTGAAATTGTCCAGTCCGATCGTGAAATCGCTTTCCAAACTCAATTCTTTCCCGTGAATGGTATCGCCCGCCATGTTGAAGCGGTCCAGCGCCGCCGAACCTTTCAGCCGCATGTAACGGGCGAATTCCTTGAAATTGCCGTTCAGTTTCGAACGAAGCTTACCGCCGGCGAACTGAAGCTCGGGATTCGAAATCAGCGGGTTCAGTTCAATCAGGTGGAGCCCGTCAATATCGAGCGAGGCGTTGAGCTCGGGATTTTCGGCGGGCTTGCTGATACTGCCCGAAGTCGGGGCCAATGTGAAAGCCACGGAGGTGTCCGGGTCCTGTTTCAACCCGATCTCCATCGAATCGACCTTGACGCGGTCATAGTCGGTCAGCGAGATTCTGAACCGGGGAGAGAGCGCCAGGTTTCGCCAGGTATGATTGCCGAACGTCACCGAAAGGTCGTCGGAATTCACGTCCACATCGGCCGCCATGTAGGTGGCGATGCCGTCCATCCGGTACAGCACTTTACCCGAAGCGAGTCCGGTCCAGCGGAGCGGCAGGCCGTCCGGCAGCCAGGCCGTGAACTGCCGGATATCGAGATTCTGAATATGGAGAATGGCGGAGCAGGGGCCCATGAGGACTTCGTCGTCCCAGTTGATATAGAAATCGGAAATATCGAGGAGTTGTTCGGCCTGCTCCTGGAGCATTCTCAAGCGTCCGCGCGGCACCCGGAGAAAACCATTCCACAGGTCCAGTTCGGCATCACCGCTGAAACGGTATTCGGCGGGGAAAAATTTGCCCATCACGCGGTCGATGGTGTCGCGGACAAAATTCGGAATCATCGGCTGCTGGGAAACCGCCTGATTATTGACGCCCCCGGCCTCGACATGAGCCTTGAGCACAAAAGTATTCAAGTCCCAGACGCCGGTGACTTCGGCGTGGCCGATGCCGCCGCGGGCGGTGGACTGCTCCGCCGCCGCTTTGTCAACCGTGAAAATGCGGGTGAACGGTGACGGTGCCTTTGTAGTCGGTGGGAACGTATTCGAGGTCTTCGTCGTCGATGCGCATGAAGAAACGGTCGCCGCGCACGACGGCGGCAATGTCAAAGCCGCCGCGTTTCGGAGCCGGTTTGCCGTTAATCCGAACATCGGCGACACTGTCGGTACCAAAACGGATAAGCCATTTTGCCAGCAATGGGTTGAATGCGGATAAATTCAGTTCGTTTACATAAAAGGTCCATTCCGGAGAGTCGCCGCCGAAAACCGAGTGGATGGGAGCGTTCAGGTTCACAGTCAGCGGACCGCGATCGAGGCGGATGCCGATGGTCGAGCTGCGGCGCAGTCGCAGACGATGGTTTCGCGACCGTGATCGGAGAACCCGGCCGAAAACGCCCGAATTACGGCGTCACGCCGCAAATAATTGACGGTGAAGTCGTGGATCAATTTGAAATCCCATTCCGGGACTGCGAATTTTTCCCCGGCCGCCGTCAGCGGCCCTGTGCGGAAAAGCTCGAGATTGCCCTTGGCCATTACCGTTCCCTTGCGGTTCCACTTCGCCGAACCGTCGTAAAACAGCCGGGCGGAGCCGGGATCAACCCCGGTGAAATAGATGGAGGCAAGGCGAATGATGTCGGGGGAGAGCGGTTTGACGGCCAGTTGCAGGGAAGCGGCGCCGTCTTCAGGACGGAAACTGCCTTTGGCGGAAACGTCGGATTTCTTTTCGTCGCCGACGAACTGGCGAAATGTGAAATCACGCAGGGTCATTTCGCCGTTTCTGTCGGCGGCGGCTTCGGCGGCCAACATCAGGGTTTGTTCGCTGACCGCAAGGCCGTTGATTTTGCCGGACATCATGCCGAGCCGCAGGTCAAGTTTGAGCCGTTCCGGGATCGGGGAACGGTCGAATTTGAAGTCGCCCATCAGGGATACATCGCCGCTTTTCACCGTAATATTCGGGCCGGATTGAAACACCGCCTGCCCGGTCGCCTTCAACGACCCCGCCCCACGGTTGCGGATACGGTCGACCTTAAAATCAATGCCGGTCACAGAAAGCGTGGTATCCTTGCCCATTTTTATATATACGTTGGCGCGATTGACCGCGAAATTCTGGAGGTCCATGCCAAGCCTGGAAACGTCTTTCTTCGTCTGTTCGGCCGCATTTCCGGACGCGGGGGCGGCAAGGTTCAGGTACACGTTGACATCGCCCGCAACCGTGTCGTAAAGCTTCGGCGTACCGCCCACGGTACGCCAGAAACCATAGCCGCTGTCGAGCGTACCGATGGTCAGAATCGGATCATCGACATCGCCAAGGCGGAAATTCTGGACATGGATTCGGGTGCGGAACGGCGATATTTCAAATTTTTCGGCCTCGATTTCCTGCCCGCTGAACAATGAAGCCACCGGGAGGGCTACTTTGGTGATAAACCCCGAATTGATAATCAAGAGGTATATCACCAGCAACAGCGCCAGAATCAACGCCGTTACCCAGACCGCGGTATAACCGAAATATTTGCAGATCCGCTTGAACATAGGGGGCTGTCGGGATCAGCGCGCCCCGCCCTGCAACACCCTTCTGAGCTCTTCAAGGAAGAGCTTGGTGTCCTCTTCGGTCGGTTCGCCATTCACATCGTCGAAACCGAGGCCGCCAGAACGGTCCAACAGCCAGGTGGCGCTGGCGCCCGAGGCGAATTTAACCGTACCGCTCATGGCCGCGCCGGGACGCACCAGTTTGCTGACTTCGACCACGGTGCCGCCGGCGGAAGCGCCGGGAGCGGCGGCGTCCGCATCTTTTTCGGCGGGTTTTTCCACCGGAACGGGATCGTTTTTGGTCCAGTCGATATTTTCAAGTTCGGCGGCCATGATTCGGATTTCCATATAGGAAAATCTCGTTTTGAATTTCTCATTGACCATCTGCTGGACGTCGGACAGGGTATTTCCCGCTTCCAACTGTTCCGCCATAAACTTCTTGATTGCCATCTTATCCATACTTTAAATCCTTATTTTCCGGTTCATTGTTGATTGCAGTTTCAGTGTAATATAACGCCTGGTACTATTTTTTCAACCGCACCCGCGGATCGGCCCACGCATACGCGATATCCGTCAACAAATTGATGCCGACGAAAAGCAGCGCGCTCATGATCACCAGCGCCTTCAGAAGCTGGAGGTCCGAGTTGTTCAGCGCGTCGATCCCGGCGTAGCCCAGCCCCGGAATGCCGAAAAATGTCTCCAGCAACAAACTCCCGGTGAAAAGAAACGGCAGGACCGTGGCGGCACGGCTGATGATCGGCAGCGCCGTATTGCGCAACAAATGGCGGCAGTAAATATTGACGGGAGAGCACCCCTTGGCCAACGCGGTCCGCAAATATTCGCGGTTCAGTTCGTTGATGAATACCGTCCGGTAAAAACGCATGCCGCCGCCCAGCCCGCTGACCACCCCGATCAGCACCGGCAGCACCAAATAGTACCAACCATCCCATCCCCACACCGGAAACCAGTTGAAATAATACCCGAAATACCATTGCCCGAAGATGATGAAAACAAGGTAACTAACGCTCATGCCGACCACCGAGACCAGCACCAGCGCCCGGTCCAGCCAGCTTCCTTTGAACGCCGCGGACAGCAATGCCAGCGCAATGCCGATCACCATTTCGCCGATAAATACCGGAATCATCAGCGACAGCGACGGCCCGATTCCGCGCCAGAGAATTTCCCGCACCGGTTCGCGCGTAATCAGCGTCCGCCCGAAATTGAAAAAACTGACATACGGAAACGTCCGTCGGAAGCTGACCAGCTCCGACAGCGCCGCAAACAATTGCGAACGCAACGGCGAATCCTGTTCGCGGTAAAACGTGACCGCGGCGATGGCCGGCACGGTCCCGGCGTCAATCCGATATTCGGATTGTTCCTTGTCGACAGGGAGACGGCGGATGCCGCCGTCCGGCAGGCGAATAACGGCGCAAATCGGCGAATCCTGTTCGAAATTGCGGCGAAAAATCACCGCCGCGCCGGGCTCGAGCGCCAGAAAACCATCCGTAAAACGGTATTCGCCCTCAATTCGAATGCCGAGCCAGTCGCGCTGTTCATGAAATTCGACGCTGCTGAAGGTTTCGGTAAGGCAGTCCCTGCCGTAAAACACCGGCAGGTCGGTGCCGAGTTCGCGGCGCAGATTTTCGATGTCGCGCGGCGCCGGATTCTTGCCAAGGACCGCCGCCGCCGGATCGCCCGCCGCCACCCGGAACATAACGAATGTCAGCGCCAGCACCCCGAGGATGATCAGCACCGAGTAGCACAATCTTTTGATGATATAACCGAGCATGGAATTTCCTGTCTGTTTCACCGGTAATATAGCCCGTCTCCCCTGCCGGTTCAATCGCCGGAACCCTAAAAATGGGCAGAAGCGGAACGCATAATCGCCCGGACATCGTCGGCCTTTGTCTTGTAGTCATACACTCCGCCGCTGTCGACCCGGTCGGGACCGACGCTCCACACCTGGACTGCCGGAACTTCCGTATTTTTAATCTCTGAGTTCCAGTATCCCTCCCCGGCTGCCGATTTGTCATCGCGCAACATCCACGCCATCCGCAGATCGCGATACAGACAAATTCCCCGGCGATACAGCAACGGCTTGCCGCTGAACGGGTCGAGCGGTAAATTCGGGATAGTTTCCGGATAATCGCCGTGCTTTCGCTTGTACTCCTCGGCCATGATCAGGCCCCGCATCGCGCGCAGCCGGGCAATCGTCTTGTCAAACCTCGTCGCAATATCCGGAGAAGGCATGAGCTGTTGCCCTATTGCAGGTAGTCCTTTTCGCTTGTCGGAAGACGGAACCTCCCGGTAATCCGCAACCCGGAAACACCGTGCCACCTCCGCTTCGTCACGCAGAAAAAACCACCAGAACTGCGGCACGAAAAAACGCACCGCCTTCAACGGCATCGGAGTACCACAATCACCTTCGAACGGGAAATGCCAGTACCCGCCGGCAAGCATTTCAAAACAGTCGAGCGCCTGAACAGCCTCTCCGTACAAACAGCGAGACTGCAACCCTGCCGCTTCGGCTTCAAATAGCGGCAATTCATCGGCAAGACGCCGCAACTCGTCATCGGAAAGCTTCCCGGACTCCAAAAATAACTGCATGGCATCAAGCTGAAAATCCATAAGACGGTGCCAGACAATCAGTCCATAAAGGAAAACATCTTTGAGCAGAAAGCGTTTCACGCGGGTTATCCGGTCATACACCTCCAACGCCGCTTTGACCTTACCGTCCGCCAGCAAAAAACGAATCTGCCATAACTCACACCAATAAAACCCCCGCAACGCGCTGTAATGCGAAAGTTCCGCCTCCATTAACTTCCCCGGCGAAAAATCAAGAATCGGTAACGGGATCGGCTGGGAAAACATCAATTCCACTTCCTGTAATGCCTTTTCCGATGGATGCCATTGTTCGCGCAAGCGCTTGAAATCAGTGTCCGAAATTGCCGCAAGATGGTTCGCGTAAGCAGAAAAACTATTATGCCCCCTTAAATCCACAATTTTTTTCAGGCCGGCGTCAAGCTTCTTCCAATATCCCGAATCACCGGCCGCACCGTCATAGCAAAACCGCTTCAGGGCTTCCGCGCTGACCGGACGCCCGAAATGCCGCTCCAACGCGGCGATCTCCCCGGCACACTCCTGTTTCGCTGCCAGAACCATCCCCAGAAAAGTGAGATAGATCATCCCTACCGACACCAGCAGAACCACCACCCGACGGTCAAACATCGAACTGAAAAATTTGTTGCCGAGCCGGGCCAGAAGTCCGGCGCTTAACATATAGGCCAACAGCCAGAAAAGCAATCCGACCGCCATCCAGAGCGTCCAGCCAGATCCGCCAAGGCCAAAAAAACGCTGGACCGAGACAAACCACTCCGCCGGATACGGTTCAGCGCCAAGTCTGTCGCATATATAAAACGGCGACGGATAACCGAACGGAAGGAATATCATGCCGGAACCAACAGCCGAACTCAGCACCGCACCAAGCGCAAAATACCAATATTTTCCGCAGAGTACCAGCAGAGAAAGCCCAAATACCGCCGGCACGGCAAAACTCCATGCGGGATTGAGTGTCGGAAACAGGACATAGAGTCCGAATGACAACACAATCGTACCGCCGAATCCAAACCAGACCGCATGCCGATGTTTGAACCGACGATCTAGAA
>CALABZ010000204.1 GCA_937888615.1 uncultured Lentisphaeria bacterium
TCGGCGAAGGATTCGGGTTCATATCGGTCCCCTCGTAATTCGCCATTTCCACGCCGACCAACCCCATCATCGAACCGATGTTGATGATAGACCCGGAGGAATGTTTTTTCATATCCTCGGCCACCAGATTCGTCAGGAAAAACAGGGCAGACGCATTCACATGAAGACTTTTGTCAAAGGCTTCCAACGAGTTGCCCCAGCCGTTGAGGGCGCTGCGGGTAACGGCGTTGTTGACAAGAACATCAATCCGACCATTTTCGGCAATGATTTCGCCGACCACTTTTCTCATGGACTCTTCGCTTTCCAGATTCAGTTCCATCGCATTGATATCCAGTCCTTTCTCCCGATACCGGGCGGCCAGTGCCTGAAGTTTATCCAGACTGCGGCTGGCGATGTAGACTTTCGCCCCGGCTTCGCCGAGCGCTTCGCAAATCTGTCTGCCGTACAAACCAGCGCCTCCGGTCAATAGGGCAACCTTGCCTTTTAACGAAAACATGTCCATTACGCTCATATCATGACCTCCTGATGATCATTGTTTCTGCTTTCAATACCGCCGATGACCAACCGCATCAGCTCGTGGGTTTCGGCGAAGTCGAAGGGACGTTCGCCGGTTCTCAAATAGTTGACGAACGCCAACAACTGGTCGCGGAACGCCTGGTACGTGTCGCCACTGGCCAGCACTTTGTGTCCCGCCGTACCGCCCAGCACCATCGGACCACCGTAAATCATGTCCTTGATGCAGGCGATCGTGACTTCACAGCCGTTCCGGTGACGGATATGCACCATGTTGTGCTCCGCGTCCCCGGTGTTGCGAATGGAGACGAACCCCGGCCCGAGAATCGGATAAACCGCTTCCAGCGCGTGAATGCCATAGGTTTCCCAGTATTTGGCCATCGGCATGAAAATGTGGCGGAGCGCGCCGAGTTCATTAGTGCGCCGGTGGTACGGACGGAATTCCTTGCAGTAGCGCATTGAGCTGGAAGAAAGGATTTTTGCACCATTCTCCACCCAGCCGGTAAAGGTATCGAGGTCACGGCGGTTGTCGCACAACGGTTTGTCGATGAATATCGGCAAACCCGCCTCGACGAACGGACGGGCGCGGTCCACGTGCTCACTGCCGATGTCGGTGGCGATAACGACCGCGTCCACATGGCCGATCATTTCCTCCGGAGAATCGACCACATGACCGACCTTCGAGACTTTGGCCACGCATTCGGCGTCGGCGCGGTCGTTGCAGAATACGTGGGTCACTTCGGCCCCCGGTATTCCGATCTCGGCTTCCGGTTCCTTGCCCATGTAGGCGACAATTCCCGCATAAGGGCAATCGTTTTCCATGGCCTGACGATTATAGTTGTTGATGATTGCGCTCCATGAGAACGGATGGCCGTTCCCCGAAGTCATGCCGATCATTCCCAGACGAATGTTTCCGGGATCTTTAACCAACGGATTTCCCATGATATCATTCCTTATGAACGTTTATTTAGCTGGAGAAATCCGTTAAGATCCTCCAGTTGCTTGCGAGCATGACGGTGAAATTCCTCAAGCTGCGGCAGTCGGATCAGCCCGCAGACATGAATTTCAAGGAGCGAGGCGAGTTGTTCCGCGTCGCGTGTGGCCGCAACTTGAGCGATCACCTTATGGCCGCAGGCACTGACATGGTCCACGTCTTCCAGCCAATCCGGTTTGATCTGCAAACCGGCGCACATGCCCAGTTTCAGACGAAATATGCGCAGGTAGTTTTCAGGGAAAAGCAGGCTCGGCGTATGCGCACACAGCCTCAGAGCGTGGTGAAAACAGTCATCGGCCTCAACCCGTTCCAGTTCCGAGACTACCCCTTCCCCGTCGGCGGAAGGAGCCAGCTCCGCCAATGCCGCCAGTTCCTCGTCGGTCGCGGCCCGGCAGGCCAGACGCACCCCGTGCAGTTCAATCGCCAGACGGTACTGGATCAAATCCCAGACCGTGGTGGGCGTGATGACAACGATATTGCTGCCGCTGCGGTTGCGGGTAACGATCAAGCCGTCGGCTTCGAGTGATTTGAATGCACTGCTGATCGAGAGGGTGCTCATGGCCAGTTCATCGGCCAGCATGCGGTGAGATACGGCGTCGCCCGGTCCCAGCCGCCCATCCTCAAGCATACGGAGAATTTGTTCACGAGCCTGTTCGGGCAGGCTTCGGTATTCAGTTTTCATGGTGCGGGATTCCTTTATTCTATCTGATATATCAGTTAATATATCATATGCGACGCAAAAAGCAATAGCTGTTTTTCGTCAATGTGAAAAATTTCTTAAGGGAAAGCGATATGGACGCCAAATTTATTGCGGGTCTTTACCCGCGCCGATCTTCCAGCGGAAACAACCCAGAAGCGGCGATTGGATCTTGATGGTGTCGCCCGGTTCCAGAGCGCCGATGCCCTCCGGGGTGCCGGTGAAAATCATGTCGCCTTGACGCAATTTCCAGTATTTTGAAATTTCCATCAGGATTTCGGGTATCGGAAAAATCATCCGCGAAGTGTTGCCGTCCTGGCGCAGTTTTCCGTTCACGGAACAGGAGAACGAAATATCGTCGAGGTGCATCGCGGCGGGATCGAACGGATGAACGGTCCCCAGCGGCGCACTGTGATCGAAGCCTTTGCATTTCTCCCACGGCAATGATTTGGCGATCAGATCGTTCTGTACATCGCGCAGCGTCAGGTCCAGCCCGATGGCCAGCCCGCCGATATATCCGACCGCGTCCGCGGCGTCGCGCGGAATCCCGTCTTTGCCCACCACCACCACGACCTCCACCTCATGATGCAGGACTCGGCCGCCGCGCGGGAACGGAATTTCGCCCGCGTCCGGTGCCACCAGGGCGGAATCCGGTTTGCTGAAAATCACCGGACAGTCCGGAATATCGTTGCTCAATTCTTTGATATGCGCATGATAATTGCGCCCTACGCAGAAGATTCGTGCCATCATTTACCTCCCGGACTGCTTATTTCAGACGCCCAATCGGACAACGAATTGTCACGGGCCCCCATGATCAGAATCAAATCGCGTTCGCCGGCCTCGCGGGTCAGCATCGCGGCCAATTCATTGCGTTCACTGTAAACCTCGTAACGTCGCCGTCCTTTCGTCCGGTATTCCTCCGCAACTTCCTGCGAAGTCGGCGAAAACGACGACGTTCCACCGGCATAAAAGGGCGGCAGAAAAACAAAACAATCATCGGGGCGAAGAACCTTTTCCAGTGCGGACAAAAGCTCGCCGCGCATGAAGCCGAACGGCCCGAAACCATGCGGTTGAAAGACCGCGAAAACCCGTCCGTCCGGGGTCAATTCCTGCGCAGAGGCGATACACGAGGCGATTTTCTCCACATTGTGTGCATAGTCGTCATAAACCCGTGCGCCGTTGACCGTCCGCCCGGCATAGTCGAAACGCCGCCAGACTCCTTTGAATTCCTTCAACAAAGCAGCGGTGCGTTCAGGCGCCACGCCCAGGACATCCATGACAGCCACAATCGCCATGGCATTCACCGCGTTATGGCGTCCGCTCATCGGCAGTTCGATCGCCAGCGAACCGTTGATCTCCGCCGTGATTTTGCCATCGTGGTAACGATAGCCGGTCAACCGCCAGTCGCCTTCCAGCCCGTCGCCGTCGAACACCACGGTTTTCAGGCGGGAAGGAATGTATTTTTTCAGCCGGAGCCAGGCGTCTTTTTCGACGATCACGCCCTTTTTCAGTTTACCGATAAAGCGTCCGAAAACCTCGGCCAGCTCTTCTTTCGAATAATGGTCGGTGCCGATGTTCATGATCAGCCCGTAGTCAGGCGAGTAAGTCACCAAACTGCGGTCGCTCTCGTCCGCCTCGAACACCATATAGCCGCCATTGCCGTGACGATAATTTCCGGCATTGCATTCACTGCGGAAGCGGTTCATCAACCCGCCGTTCAGGCAGGTCGGATCCATCCCGGCCAGGTACATGGTTTCGCCCAGCCAGCCGGTCACGGTTGTTTTGCCGCAACTGCCGCTGACCGCGATCGAACAACAGCCGTTCATGGCGTTGATAGCCGCCGCCAGCGCGGCGGAACGGTGAATACGGGGAATGTCGGGGGCCGCCGCAAAATCCGCATTGTCCTCCTCAATCGCCGATGAGTAAATCAGGAAATCCGGCTCACAGGCCTTGCGGAACGAACCGTCCTGCGGAAAAATCCGCACTCCGGCATTTTCCAAAGCACCGATGATCCGGCGGTTCTCCGGGCGGTCCGCGCCGCGGTCGCTCCCGGTGACCTTATACCCCTGCTCCGCCAGCATCCCGGCCAGTCCGCTCATGCCGATGCCGCCGATACCGACGAAATGCAGCCCCGCCCCCGGAGCCATTACGGGCAAAGCGTCCTCGAAATTGTTTTTCATCTTGCCCTCTCTAATGATCTTGCTGATAGCCGCGCCGATAATAATTTTCGTGCAACGGAACAAATTGCTTTCCGCGCTTCGTCGCGGCAGGGCTGGCCGTCCTCTGTGCCGAGCTGGAACGCGGCCTGGTCCGAGTGCCGCCGGAAGTCGCCGGGGCGACATTATGCGCCTGCGTGGCGCCATCCAATGGTATGGACTCGGGGTCCGGCTTGATATCCAGAAAGCGCAGGGTGCGGACGGCGATTTCCCGAAACGCGGGGGCCGCCACCACACCGCCGTAAATACTGCCTTTCGGTTCGTCCACCACCACCACCAGCACAAAAGCCGGATTGTGAACCGGGACGAATCCCGCAAATGTCGCGTAGGACTTACGGTAGGAATAGGCTTTTTCTTCGGCGATCCACTTGCGGCTGGTCCCGGTCTTGCCGGCTACCTTGTAACCGGGTACCGCGGCACGGAAAGCGGTCCCGTCGGGTCCGGTCACCGCCGCCATCATGTCAACGATCTGGTTGGCCGCGGCAAAATTGTGATAGAGTTTGACCGGTTCTTCGATCGGGATCTGGATGATTTCACCGGTTTCGGGATCTTCGATCCGGTCGATCAGGCGGAGTTTGCGGAGATTGCCGCCGTCCGCCAGTGCGCAGTAGGCCCGAAGCATCTGGACCGGCGATACCCCGACCCCGTAGCCGATGGGAAAACGGGTAATCGAAAGACCGTCCCAATCTTTCACCTGCATGAATTGTCCGCGCGTCTCCGGCTTGATCGGAATCCCGCTGCGCGAACCGAGTCCGAAACTGCGCAAAATGCGGTTCAGGTTTTCCTTGCCAAGCATCATCCCGATTTTAGCGGTACCGATATTGCTGGAATGCTTGATCACGTCGGACACCGGAATCATGTGCGCCGGGTGCGTGTCGCGCATACTGCGGCCACCGTAAAACCAGGTGCCGTTTTCGCAATTGATCATGGTATGAGGGGTAATGATTCCCATATCAAGAGCGCCGGTCACCACCAGCGGTTTCATAACCGATCCGGGTTCGAACGAATCCTCGATCGCGCGGACACGCCACGCTTCGCTGTCCATATTGCGGCGGTCATTGGGGTTGAAAGTGGGGCGCTGGGCCATTGCCATAATATTGCCGGTACGGGGGTCGGCCATAATTGCGTAAGCGGTCAACGGCTTCCATTTCTCCATCACTTTGTCGAGTTCTTCCTCGACAATCGACTGGATCGGTTCGCTGACCGTCAGGTAAACGTGATCGCCGTCCCGCGCGTGTTTCCGGGAACCCATGCCGTAGGGAAGTTTGATGCCGCTGAGGTCGGTTTCATATTTTTCCCTGGCGGTTTCCGGGCGGGTGGTTTCCTGACGGGCGGTTTCGATGCCGCCGCCGCCGATAAATCCGAGCACATTGGCCATCAGTTGGTCCTTCGGATAAAAACGTTTGTAGCCCTCGGGGAAGGTAACGCCGCGAATGTCATTGACCTTCAAAATCTTTTCGAACTTCTCCGCATCCTCGTAAGAAATCTCTTTAACCAACAGCGCATAACGCCGTTTGACCGTTTCGTTGGAACCGTCCTCTTTCTGTCGCTGCCGGGTCTTCTGTTTCAGGTTACTGCGGGTTTCGTTAAGGTCGAGTCCGAAATAGGATTTCATCAGCCGGGCGAGTTTTTCCTCCATGATGCCGGAGTCCACATTACACGGGTCCACCACCACCTGGGAAATCGGGACGTTACCGACCAGCAAGTGGCCGTCAATGTCCCGGATTTCGCCGCGCTTGCCGGTTTTGGTATGAACCGCGGTGTACTTGCGCTTGGCCTTTTCATAAAGCTCATCGTGCCGGATGATCTGCAGATAATAAAGCCTGATCCCCACGTACACGAAGAGCCCCAGCAATACAACGACTACCAGATATATGCGTACCCTGACACCGTCATTACTGGTCAGCATTCTTCATCGGACTCCCCTGACGGCCTCGGCGGCATTGTCAGCAGTCTGATGAGCGAACATGCCGATCCGGTTCAAGCCGTTGTCTTCGTAGTTCACGGTCATGCGGTAAACCTGATTGGGCTTCGGCAGCCGCAGGGGCAGATTGAATTGTGCAATACGCGTCTGGATATGGGACCAGGAAGTCAGGGACTCGCGCCGGGTCACCAGATATTCGAGTTCGCGCTCCAGGTTATGGATTTCGCCGCGAAGCTTTTCGGTCTGGCGCGACACCGCCACGCCCTTCGAGTTAAAGGTCAGCCGCATGCTGATCGCTGTGAAAATGCCAAGGCCCAGAATGATCACAAAGAACAGGATATCGAACTTGCCCCAGATCGCCTCCCGTGCCGCGGCGGGGCGTTTCCTTACCGCAGTTGTCGTTTTTTTAGTTCTTATATTCATTCCATACCTCCTGGATTTTTTATCTTTTCAGCCACCCGCAGTTTGGCACATGCCGAACGCGAATTTTCCGCCAGCTCATCCGGCGCCGCCGTCACCGGCTTTTTTGTCAATACCTTCAATGTCACCCGGTTTCCTCCGCAAATGCAGACCGGACACTTCGGCGGACAAATGCAGTCCCGTTCCGCCTCCCGGAAAAAGTTTTTCACCATCCGGTCTTCCAGCGAATGAAAACTGATCACCGCCAGCCGCCCGCCGGGACTGACGATCTCATGGGCCGCGGCCAAACCGCGCTCCAATTCCCCCAATTCATCGTTAACGGCAATCCGCAACGCCTGAAAACAAAGGGTCGGCGTCGGCAGTTTGCCGGGACGCGACCGTCCCAACACCTTCTCGCAAAACTCCGCAAAGTCCGCGGTCATGCCGAACGGTTTCTCCGTTCGGCGCTCCACCACCGCCCGCGCCAACAATCTCCAGCGCTGGACTTCGCCGTAATCACGAAAAATCCGCTCCAGTTCCTCCTGCGGCGCACGATTCAATATACGGGAGGCGGGGTTGGGGTTCCGACGGTCCATCCGCATGTCGAGGGGGCCGTTCAGCCTCAATGAAAATCCCCTCTCCGCATCATCGATTTGCGGAGAGGAAATTCCCAGGTCCAGCAGCACCGCGTCCGCCGAAGGCCACCCGACCTCCGCGGCCAACACCGCCAGTTCGCTGAAATTTCCTCGCATCAGACGCACCCGATCTTCGGCGAACGCGAGGGCCTTGCCCGCCCTTTCCAACGCATCCCCGTCACGGTCTATCCCCAGCAGTTCCGCCTGCCGGTTTTTCTGCAATATCAAAGAACTGTGACCGCCGCACCCCAGCGTCCCGTCAATCAGGCGCATCGCGCCCGGTTTCCAGGTCAGGAACTCAGTCACTTCACGATGCAACACCGGATAGTGACCGAAACCATCGTCCGCTTTGCCGGTACCGGTCCCAATCATCTGCCTACCTCAATTACCATTGCTCAAATGCTCCAGCAACTGCGACATGATATCGCTGCCGCCGTCATTGATCTTTTCCACCTCGGCCAAGCTCATGCCGCCGTTGCCGTCGGCGTCCCAGTTGCCGGGAGCGCACAGTTTAATGTGAGTCACCCCGCCGATCATGGTGACCTGGTCGGTAATTCCGACCCCGTCCAGATGCCCTCTTTCCAACCGGATACGCCCCTGCTTGTCGCAACGGCATTCCCGCGCGCGTGAACCAAACTTCTGCAAGGCACGCTGCGCCGCCGGGTTGGAAAACGATACTTTCTGGGCTTTGATCAGAAAACTCCTGAAGGACTCAAAAGGAAACAGCAGCAGGTCCCGTTCTTCCCCTTGAAACAGGATAAAACGGGTATCGCCCTCGCCCCGACGCCAGTCGCTGGGTATCGCTACCCGCCCCTGATTGTCGAGCGAATGCTCATACATCCCGAAATAGAAGACTTCATCCATTTTTCACCTGCCGCCGGGGACCTTCACCTGAATGCCCCTTTTTCACCCTTTACACCCCTAAAATATCCCTGATTCCTCCTATTTACAAGCTTTTTTCATTATTTTTCGGCAATTTTTTTGTCTTTCCCGAAGACCCGGTTATATTGTTTTCGGAAAGCCGGAGATTTACATTCATCCGAGATTATGCAGTAACGACAGGAGAGGAAAAATGAAAGTCCTATTGATTTCAGCATTCGCAGGAGCCGCGTTCATCCTGAATGCCCAGATTTCGCGCCCGGCCACCACTACTCAGACCTTCCGCGACAGCAAAGGACGTGTCACCGGCACGGCCACCACTACAACCACCGCGACCGGTTCCAAAGTGACCACCTACCAGACCGGCGGCGGCACCCCCGTAAACTCCTCCACTGATTTTCCCAAACAGGGAACGGCTACGCTGGTCCAGAAGAATGTGTATCCCGACAAGAGTCCCGCCACCCCCAAGGAAGATCTTTCGAAGCTGACCCTGCCGGCAGAGAAAAAACAGCCCGCAGAGAAACAGCCCGCAGAGAAACAGGCCACCGAGAAACAGCCCACAGTCACGAAAAAGTAATGTTCAAATCCTTTTCAGGGCGTTGCCGAATTTGCGATAGTTCGCAGGAACGCCATCGTTCGGATTAATCTCAATTTTCTGTTCGGCCAACGCCGTCAGCGTCTTTTCATAGTCGGCAAGATCCGCTTTCACCACAGGCGGCAAGCTTATGACAGCGGCCATCCGGCGCAGGTATGCCAGAACCGAAGACACGGTGTCCGGCTGGTAATCATGCAGGTAAACCAGGGCGTTGAAGCGACCGTGCGGCGAACGGAACAGCCAATATATCGGACGGCGATGATACATTTGAACATGATCCCGGTAAAAGTCCCGCAAAAAATAGCGGCGCAGGTCTTTGCCCAGCACTTCTTCCAGAAATGCCGCCGCCCGCGCGCCCCCGGACCCGCCGAACGTTTCCGACAGAAATTGATGAAAACATCCGGCAAGATCATTGGCAAAATATTCTTTGCCCGTGATCGGAACCACCGCGCGTTTTACCACTCCCGACCGGTAGCGTCCGAAAATGCAGCCTACCCCATAAGAGATGAACGCCTTCATCGTATCAAGCCGCAACCGTTTTTCCAGTTCAGCTTCCGGCGTATTTCTCCGATAACGATGCAGGGGGTTGCAATTCAAGGTGATTTCGTGAAGCGGTACGGGTTCGTATGCCATATGATAGAGGAAACAGAAGATACGGTTCAATTCGTTCTCCAAAGCCTGAACCCTGTCAGTCCGTTCCTGCCAGACATGGCGCAGGTTGCCCCACCCCTCGCGCAAGCCTTGTTCACGCCATTCCATCAGCGGATGAGCCCGGAAATTCCATGACGTTTCGAAACTGTCCCAATCCTCCCGCGCCAGACCGATCAGGGTGTCCACCAACGCGACGACCTCCGCCTCGTGTTCACGGATCACCGGCAGAACCGCCAGGTGACCGGCCTCGAAATTCAGCGTCGGCGAAATCGCCTCCAGCAGTTTCCGGGCGGGTTTGGAATTGGTCAGTCCCAGCAGAAATTTCAAATCCGCATCGTTCTTCGCAAAAATCGAGCAACCCGCCACGTCAAAAATAAATCCCGGCGGATAATAACGGGTATTCAAACCAGTACCGCTGATTTTCGACCAGCTCACCGCGGGTTTGAAGTATTCGGATATGCTTTTCAAAGTCCGGGTCGGGGTCCGGTAGAGCGCGGCGGCAAAGTCTTTCAACTCCTTGCCGTCGTCTTTCCAGTTCACCACGAATTCCGCGTTGCCATACCATTTGCGGCAGTCTCCGCCTTTATTATAGGGAAACCAGGTGCGACCGGACGCGGCGGCGGCGGCATGAGAAGCAGCGTCAAAACCGATTTCATCGCGCGGCACTTCGTACCAGCGCCGGAGAAAACGCTCGTTGTCGCTGGTGGCCATGCCCTGACGGGTATCGCCGAACGCTTTCAACGAAATTCCGCGCCGAAATCCCTCCGCCACTGAATCATCCGCCCAATACGCAATCGGGTGGCCGGGAATCCGCCGGAAATCTCCGGCGCATTTCCGATACTCGTCGCCCGCCCGAAGTATGTCGGAAAACATCTGCTGCTTCGCGGCCTCGTCCGCCCCGGCGGTCAGACGGAAATAACGCCCCCGGTATTGCGGCAGCGGCCTGTTGGTCATACAGAAAGCCGTTGTCTGAACCACCTCGCCGATGATCGAATCGAAACCACGGGGACCGAGGTGCAGCATGGAAAGAATCGTATCCTCACCCAAAAGTTTGTCCCGTAGTCCGGCGAAGGATTTCAGGAACATCCAGTTCTGCATCGTCACCATGCCGGCGATACCGCCGGGGACAAGCATTTCCAGACAGCGTTCGATAAAAACCGCGAACAAATCGGCATGGCTGTCCGGGTAACACTCCAGGATATGTTTTTTCAGGGCGGGGTCCATCTTCCGCCGTCCCATGAAAGGCGGATTGGTCACCACCACTTCATAACGCTCCCCGGTATCCATCAGCGAACCGGTCCCGCAACAGGTGTCAGAAACAGTAATCCTCGGCGGCCCGCCTCCCTCCCCGGCCTTCATTTCCAGTATGAAAGCGGCCAATTCCACCGCCCGAGGGTCGATATCCATCCCGCACAGATTGCGTCCGATGATCAATCCGGGAATCACCTCCGCGCTGTAGCCGCACTCCCGGTAAATTCGTTCAAGCAGTTCATACGCGTACAACAGCATATTCCCGGAACCGCAACAGGGATCGCATACCCGGATCTCTTCCGGTGAATTCAGGCGCGGGAAGCCCGGCGGCGGCTCGGCGTCGATATAATACGCCATCGACCCGGCCAGCGATGAATCCGGATGGTTCAGCATCCACAACCGTCCGAGTGAGTTTTCGACCAAATATTCCACGATCCAACGGGGTGTGAACAACTGTGTGGCGGCGGGCATATCTTCCACCGCCACCTTTTTCCCGACCATGCGGATTTTGTCGCCGGCCACGAAAAATTGGTAGAGCCAGCCGAGCGCTTCGAGCTCTCCCGGGCATATTCCGATTTCCCCGCCCCCATCCCGGAAACAATGTCGACAGTATTCGATAAACCGTTCATTGACAGCTCCTTCGGGGCCACTCTCAAGCAGCTTCCGCCGGATATCCAGGGCAACTTGTCTGAGGCGAGGAATATTCATGATCAATCGCTGTGGATTTCAGCGTTCCGCTTCAGGATTTCCTCCAGCTTATGGGCGGCAGTCTCCCACTCTTCGGTGTAACGCTCCTGATCAATTTGAAGTTCATGGAGGCGGCGATTCAACGTCGGGAAATCAAGCGCTTCGCCGCTGGCAAGCTGTTCAAGAATGCGGCGGCTCTCGACATCGGCCTGCTCAATCGCATCCTCAAGCCGGGCGACTTTCTTTTCATAATGTTTCTTTTCGGCCTGAAGTTCCTGACGCAGCCGGGCGCGTTCGCGACGGCGTTCCTTGCGCTGGTCGTTGGTTTCGGACGAGTTGTCCGAGGCAGCCGTTTCGGAAGTACTCAACTGGGTGGACTTTTCCAGGTAATACTGGTAAGTGCCCGGATACTTGCGCGCGCCGGGCGGTTCCATGGCAATAATCGTCTCGGCGGTATTTTCGACGAATTCGATATCATGGCTGACCATGCAGACCGTGCCTTCGTACTGTTTAAGCGCAGCCTGCAACGCTTCGCGCGCGGCGATGTCCAGGTGGGTGGTCGGCTCGTCCAGCACCAGCAGGTTCGGGGGATTGACGAAGATACGGGCGAAACAGAGACGGATTTTCTCGCCCCCGCTCAGCACCTTGACCGGCTTGTCCGCCTCGTCGCCGGAGAACCCGAACGCACCGAGGATCGAACGCACCGAGTTCGGTGAAGTCTTTTCGCCCGCCGCGGCCCGAACCACATCGTAAACGGTGGACTCCGCTGGCAGGATGTCAGAAAATTCCTGCGCCTGATAGCCGACGACGACATTGTACCCCAGCACCACCTTGCCCGAACGCGGTTTGAGGTAGCCGGTCTACAGTTTTAACAGCGTGGTTTTGCCGGTGCCGTTGTAGCCGACAATGGCGATCTTGTCGTTGCGCTTGATATCGAAATCAACGTTGGTCAACAGCGGTTCGTCTTCGCGATATGAAAATTCGACATTCTCGAAACGGGCCGCCTCAATCCCCGACGCGGGCGGCGGCGGCAGGAGGATCGACCCGGAAAATCCAAGCTCGTCCATCTCCTCGATCCGCTCGATCTTGTCCATTTTGCGGATCAGGCTCTGCGCCATCGACGCCTTGGTCGCCTTGTAGCGAAAGCGGTCGATATTCTGCTGCATTTTTTCAAGCTTGCGATCCTGATTGCGTTTAGCGGCGGCAACCGCGTAGCGGCGGTTTTCGCGTTCGCGCCGATAATAGTCATAGTCGCCGGGGTAGCGGGTCAACGCCCCCTGATTGACTTCGACAATGATCGATACCAGCCGTTTCAACAGAAAACGGTCATGCGAGATCAACAGCAGTGTCCCCGGAAACGACTTCAAATACCGGCACAGCCACTCGACCGCCGGAATATCCAGATAGTTCGACGGTTCATCCAACAGCAGGATATCGGGATTCGCCACCAACACCCGGGCCAACTGAGCGCGCATCTGCCAGCCGCCGCTAAACGACGTCAGCCGGGCACTGAACGCATCAGGATGGAAGCCGAGCCCGCTCAACGCCGTCTTGGCATCATTGCGCAGGTGGTAGCCGCCCAGCGCCGAATAACGGCTCTCCAACTCGCCATGCTCCCGGAGCAACGCCGGCAGGTTGGGCGAATCGGACGGCAAATCGGCCAGCAAATGGTCGATTTCGGCGATACGGGCGGCATATTCCCGCAGTTCCGGAATGGCGTCGGCCACATAGTCAAGCAATGACCGGGTTTCCGTGCCGGACGGCAACTGCTGGCGCAGATGACTGATCCTCATGCCGCCGGGCAGCAGGATCGACCCGGAATCCGGCGACATTTCGCCGCAGATCATGGAAAAAATGGTACTTTTGCCCGATCCGTTCGGACCGACGATTCCAACCCGTTCGCCGGGGTTGATACGCAAATTCACGTGCTCCAGGATTTCCTGAGCACCGAATGACTTGGATACATCAATAAAATCAATCATTATAAATTATTCCAGATGAGAAACATAATGGAAGCTTACATCATTAAAGGAAGCTTCGCCGGGATCGAGAGCCCGCATTACCGGATATGTCAAAGCATTGACAATCCACGGAATGCCGTCGTCGTAAACAATTTCATGAGTGCCGGATCTCGAATACATCCCGAATACCGACACATCCGATTTGCCGCCGTCAACCGCCGGATAAAAAATGCCCGACTCCCATTCATAGTTCTGAATTCCGATCGAAGCCCGGCGGAACTGCTCAAGCGTGGGCAGGGAAAACTTCGTGCCGTGCTTTCGCCCCAGCCATTCGCAATAAGCCCGGGCGGCTTCCGGGGTAATGCCCGAAATCGAGCTGTTTTCGTCGAATTTTTTCAGGAAACGGCCATTACGGTCGAAAATATTCAGGAACTCACGCTGTTCGATCAATTTCGGCATATAAGCACTGCGCAACTGTTCGGAATCGAGTTCGAGCCAGAATTGCCGGTATTCGGCAAAAGTCACGGATTTGCGGCTGATGAAAAATCCGGGAACCTCATGCCAGGCTTGTTTTCGGGTCGCGCCCGGATTCAAATCGGCGAAAAATGCCACCATTCCGCCGGGCACATACACCATCCCCGCGGGAACTTTTTCCGGCACCGATAACGAAATCTGTTCGTGATCACAAATTTCAATCATGCATGGGTAATAGAACGATTCCGCCCCCGGCGCTTCCAGTTTCAACAGATATTGGCCGCTTTTCAGCTTGAAATCCGTGAACGGCAACGCCGGCAGCGCCGTGAACTGATCGGCGTCCGGAATCTTAAATCCACGCACCGGCAATGGACAATACGACACTTTCACGTCCGGCGCGGCATAAACCGTCAGCCATCCCAGGTTTTGCCGCACCATCCGAACCTGCTCGTCCAGTTCCCGATCCGTGGCCAGAGCGGTATACCAGGCGCCGCGACGCTGTGAACGCATGTCGTTCAATAGTTTTCGGGTTTCGTTGAAATCGCGGATTTCAATACTGAAACGGAGCCGTTTCAAAAATATCTTCGTCAAATAGGGTTCGGTCTGGGTGCGCATCTCCGACTCTTCCGCTCGCTTCAGCAGGTCGGTCGCCAGGTCATAGTAGTTGTTGAACTCGATAAACTGACGCGCCAAGTCCGTCTCCAGATATTCCCCCGGACGGTTGATCGACTCGCCGCGACGGTAGCGCAATAAGTTCTGATAAATATTACGGGCGCTCAAAAGCGCCAGGTCGCCGTTGACGATGTAGGAGTCCGCCGCCCGCAGGTAGGACAGGCTTCGCGCCGAAGTCTCGACCCGGCCCAATCCCCAAATCCCGAACATGGTCACGGCCGTGACCAGCATCACGGTCGGCACCAGCGGATGCCGCCGGAAAAGTTTGAAAACCCGCGAATAAAACGGAACCGGATAAGCCGCCACCGGATAATGCGCCAGATAATTGCGGATATCCTGTATCAGCTCTCCGACCGTCGCATAACGGTGGTCCTTGCTGTATGCCATCGCCTTCATGCAGATGGCCTCCAGTTCTTTCGGAATATCGCGCTTCGGGGCGCGCTTGCGCGGCGGCCGAATCTGTCCGCACCGCACCCGGGCCAGGATATCCGCCGCCGACAACCCCTCGGCCGGCGATTCCTCCAGCGTCAGCATCGAATACATGATACAGCCGAGGCTGTAGATGTCGGTGCGTTCGTCAATTTCGGAAATATTGCCGGAAGCCTGTTCCGGTGCCATAAAGGCGGGAGTGCCGGTGATCGAACCATCGGATGTGTCGCCGGAGTCAAGCCCTTCCGGCAGGTCGTATTCCGTCAAAAGGTCTTCCTCGCGTTCCGATGCATTCAGGCTCTTGACCAGTCCCCAGTCCATGACCTGAACCTCGCCGAAGTCCCCGATCATGATATTCGACGGTTTCAAATCCCGGTGCACCAATCCCCGGCTGTGGGCAAACGCCACCGCGTTGCAGGCTGCGATCAGGATTTCCAACAGCAGGAGCGTATTGTACTTCCCGACGAATTTCTCTTCGCCTTCATGCAGGTGATAGATGATCGAACGGAGATTTTGTCCGTCCACTTTTTTCATGGTAAAGTAAATTCCGGCATCGTCAAAAATCCCGAAATCATGGACCGGAACAATGTTCGGATGTTCAATCTGGGCCGTAATCCGTGCTTCACGGATAAAACGGGCGAGGTACCGGCGGCGGTTGCGGTTTTTCGGACGCAACACCTTGATCGCGACTTCCCGTCCGAGCCGGGGATCGACTCCGGACATCACCATCCCGATCCCGCCCAGTCCGATTGTCGTCAGGTTTTTGTAATTTCCAAGGGACCGGGGTTGTTCCGGCAAAATATCGGACTGAGCCTCTTGACCGATATAATCATCGCCATAGAAACTGTTGTCTATGGAAACTGTCTTGTCCAGTCCAATCTCCGGCATTTCATCATGAGCATCCGCCTCCATATGCATATGCAAGCCCCGCTCCTATTGAGACTGAGGAATATATTCACTATTGAGCCGGGAGGCTTTCTGCTGGAGTTCCCTCAGTACCGTGACGAATTCAGTGTAGTATTTCTTCCCTTCAGGCTTGACAATCGGCAAGGCCAACGTCTCCTTCAGGTCGATCGTGTCCGGAAAAATAAAGCATTGGGCTTCTTCCCGGTTCCCGAAATCATAACTATGCACCGCCACCACCACACCAACCAATTGTCCCTGACGACTGATGACGAAATCCCCCTCGCCGGCGGCAAGTTCGCTGTGATTGCGCACGGAATTGCGGATGTACATATATTTGCCGTCGCCCGAAAGATTGAGCGAACAGCGTCCTTCCAACGCGGCGGTTTCCTTCCCGAAGCTCTTGAATTTAAACAATGTCAAATCCTGCAGGCCGCGTTCCTTCAACTGTTTGTAGGTAATGGCCTCCAGCGGTTTGCCCAACGGCTTCGCCACCGGGATCAGGCAGGCCCGGTTGTCGGCATTCAGCGTCAGGATCGGACCCTGAAGCTTTTCTTCCGCGCCTTTCGCATCCGGTTTTTTCATCAGATAATCCAGGCGGGAAACTTTACTGTAACCGGTATGAATTTCGGTAGTACCGGTCATCGCGCGAAATGTCGAGGCCAGGTACGTTTTTCCGCCAATGGTAACTTCAGGCAGATAGATTTTTTCATTGACCTTGGAATCGAGCAGGAGGCGTTCATTTTGCAGGTTCAACAGCACTTCCACCGCGGCGGCGGCATAACAGGTCAGGGCATCGCTGCGCAACTGATCCTCGGCCTTGGTCAAACGTGCCTTGATTTCTACCAGATTGGCTTTGTCAGCTTCGGCTTTCGCCTCAATCCGGGCCAGTTCCACCTTGGCTTGTTCCCGATCCTTCACGGAAGAAACGAGCTGTTGCCGCGCCGACTTCAATTCGCCCTGGGTCTGGGAAAGATTGGTGACGGCGTCGTTCAAAAGCGCTTTCATATTTTCAAGTCGGGTCTTCGCCTCTTTCAATTCGACCTCGGTTTTAAAAAGGCTGTGTTCCGATTTGCGGATCGTCCCTTTGGCTTCGGCCAGTTCGTTGATTTTCTTGTTGAGCTCCGGGAACTTGTC
>CALABZ010000205.1 GCA_937888615.1 uncultured Lentisphaeria bacterium
TTCATGACCCGGACGGCTTCGTAGGAATCCTTCAGCGTCGTTTCAGGACGTTTGCGGCGGCCTTCGATGGTTTCGACGAAGCTGCCGATCAGGGTGTTTGCCGGTTTGGGTTTCAGGCGGTGGGCGAAATCCACGATCAGCCGGCCCGGCGAGGCGCAGTTGTTTCCGGCGATATAGGCGTGGCGGTCGAAGTAATCACAGGCGAAGTAGCCCTTTGCCCCGGTGATTTTCAGGTTGCATTCCAGCGATTTGGGCCAAATCAGGCGGCGGCACGGTATTTCTTCTTCCAGGTTTGAATAGGAGGGATTGATAAAGTATCTGATGCCGTTGCTCAGCTCACCGGTGAGCGCCGCGTGGTCCTCGACCACCAGATGCGCACGCTGATTCCGTGCCGAAACCGCTTTGACGCTACAGAATTCGAGTCCGGTCAGCCAACGGATCAGGTCATACGGATGCGGATGGTCGGTAATCGCGCCGCCCCGGAATAACTTAGCGCCAGGACGAATCGGAATACGTTTGCCATAGGACAGGACCGGATCGCCCCAATTCGGGAAATAATTGCATGGACTTTGCGAAATGTTGGTCAGGTAAATCGACTTGAGTTCACCGAGTTCGCCGGATTGAATCAGTTGACGCGCGAATTGGAACTGGGGATTAAAATGCAGTTCCAGTTCACATTGCACAATCCGGTCATACCCATTGCCGATTTTGATCATGGAGCGGCACTCGTCCTCATCCATGGAAATGACTTTCATCATATAGATATGGAGTTTCTTTTCCACCGCCGCCAGAAACATCGGATAATGGTCGATGTTGTCACTGCCGATCATTACGGCTTCCGCCTCCGGGTGTTTGTCGAACATTTCACGATAATCACGGTAAGTTGTAATTCCTTTGACTGTCCCGAGCCGTTTTTTATCAGAATCCGAGACCGCCACGATTTCGATCATATCGACATTGCGGTTTGCTCCGTTCAAGTATGCCGGAATATGCGGATTGGCGGTCCCGGCAATCATCATTTTTATCGTTCGCATACGAGTGTCTCCCCGATCTGTTTTACCAATTCCGAAATATCTTCTTGTGTACCGGATTCACGACAACGCAATTTCATCAGTTCGATGGGGCTGTTGACCACCGGACGGTCGCTCTCGGCAATCAGGATATCCAGTTTGTCATCGGACGCCAGCACCATGCCCTCTTCATTGAAGTGTCCGGCTATCGGTTGATTGGTAATATGGCCATGGGTGAAATTCGCTTTCAAAAAACAGGTATCCGGCATAGTATCCGGCAGGCATTCATTGAGCTCGAACTCGGCGGTAATTTCATTTTCAAAATATGCCAAAGCAAAAAGGATGTTCATTCCCGCCACTTTTTCAATTTCGAGTCGTTTCAGCGGCGAACCAGCCAACACTTGCGCCCCGTCCAGTGCCGAAGCAAAACTTTCATAAAGAAATACATCTTCCCCCGAAGCAAATTTCTTCGGCCGTTGCCAGGTAAAACGCAACGAACAAAGCTCTCCGCAGGTATTGAGCCGCATCTGCTCCTGAACATATTGCAATATGGAGTGATTTCGCCAGAATAAGTCGGTTTTCATTTACAGGTTCTTGATCAGGGGTTTGTATTTTTTTATGTAAGCGGCGTTGAATTCGTCACCGTCGGGGGCATTGGCGCTCCGCCAGACCGGCGGAGTGATGCCGCGCTCCACACACTGGCGCACGCATTCGATTTCCAGCCAATGCGCGATGGTGAAGTCGATCACGTTTGATACCGGTGCGATCGCACTGTCGAATCCCGGCACGTTTACGGCGGCGTCTCCTACCGGATTATAGTCGTCAATGCAGACATCGGCCAGCTCGAAAAGATTCTTCTTTGAGCTGTGGCGGATAAAATGTTCCGGCGGCATTTCCTCCTGCCAGTATGAACTCGATACCGCGATGATTTTTACGCCGTTCTTTTTGGCCTCCAGTGCGGCGTCGATGGTAGCGGCATTGATTCCGATGTTGTGGAAAATGATCAGCAGATCATCCTTCTGTAAATCATAATATTTCATGATGGCGCGACCATAATTCTCGGTGCGTTCCAGTTCGAGGTATTTCAGTGCCTGGTTAAATACTGAGAGTCCGGTTTCCATGACCGGGTTGATGTTACTCAGGCCGCCGGCCCGGAAAAACATTTCGCCCATGACCAGTGTGGTGTGCCCGCCGCCGCCGTAAACGCTGATCAGACGGTCCGCTTCAATGGCATCGGCCATCAGTTTGCCCGCCGCCTGAATGTTTGCCGCCTGCTTCTCCTTGACCTCGCGGAGATTAGCGATGATGCTGTCCAGATATCCGAAATCGTTCAACATAATTACCTCTTTATTACTCTTTTATAGTTTTCACCGATGCGGTCCCAAAGCTTAAGCGCGTCCAGAGCCGCCAGTACCGTGCCGTAACCGCCCCGATACGTCCAGGCAGCCAAACGGTCCACACCCAGCGATTCATACAGATCAACCACTTTGTCGACCTGTCCGAAATCCTGCGGCTGCTTGTAATATCCCATCAACCAGCGTTCCGATTTTTTCCCGTAACGCCTTGAAACTTCAACAGTTCGCCTGGTGATCTGTTCAAAGAATGCTTCCGGCAGTTCCCATGCGATGATCGTAGTTGAAAACACATCGAAATACGGACAGGACGCCACCATGTCCCAGTTGTCGTAACCGCGATATTCGGTCACATAATAACTGTTCAGCGTGGCATGGACGCAGCAGGTGATTTCCTGTTGCGGATCGATCTCTTTGATTTTCCGCGAAGTATCTTCCAGTATGAACAGCGCCTCGCGCCAGCGGAATTGTTTAACGTCGTCATTCATGATCCGGGGCATTTCGTAGCCATAATACTCCTGAAATCTTTTCATGCAGACCGGACAGCGGCAGGTCCTTTCGTCTGCTACGCCGCCGATGATCGAGGCATAGGATTTGGGAAAGGCATAGTGCGGCTCGTCCCAGAAAAATCCGTCCGCTCCGGCCTCACGTGCCAGCGTCAGACAAAACCGTTGGAAGTAATCACGGAAACTGTTGGTATTGAAACACGCATAGGGAAGTTTCTCGCCGGTCAGGGCGGATACCTGACGGTTTTCGATATTGTCCTGCAGGAACTTGCTGACCTGTTCGCCGCCGAAATACTTACCGATACCCCATGGGTCAAGCAGCACCTTCAAACCAAGCTGATGAGCCGCTTTGACGATTTCAGGCAGATTCGGACGCCAGAAGTCAAAGTCGAATTCGGTCACCGCCAGGATCACGGTCGTACATCCATGCGCCAGCATTTCTTCAAAATCCTTTATCGCGTGTTCAAATAAGTCGAACCGTAATAGCTGATCGCGGTTTGTGTTATCGCCATAATTACTCCTTAATCGTATTGCAGTAAAATAGTTTCATGTTTTCCGGCATCGAGCGTGAATTCAATCCGATTCTCACAAACCGGCGAATTCCGGCGCAAATCCAGAACCGTTGCCGGCTGCTTCAGCCGGATCGTTTTGCTGCCCGCATCCTGTGAATGGAGCATGATAAAACTTTGGTTGATATTGAATACATCGCCGGGTTCGATATAACAATGGACTCCGGCAAATTCAGCGCACTGCCGCAGCAGTTCCAGCGAGGGCGGAACCGGGCTGTAAATATGGCGAATGCCTTGACGCTCCTTCCATACGGCCGAGCCGAGCGGCTTTACTTCAGGATCACTTACTTCAAAATACGGATTGAGCGTGTATTCTCCGAACTGCTTATTCTCGGAATGCTTGATGAAATTAATTCCGGTCAGTTCCGTCATATTGCCGGTATTTCCTTGAAGATCAGTCAAATAACCGGGGGCATAAACCCACAGCGCTGTTGCGTTTTCACGTTGCAGTTTCTCTGTGATTGCCTGACGTGTCCAGATATTGAGATAAAATGCATTCAGGAAAATATACAGCTTGTATTCAGACATTTGCGGATGACAAATATCATCCAACAGGTAGAAATCCGAAGGCGCGCCGATTCTCGGCAGGATGTCCAGCATATCCGCGGTAAACGGCGAGCCCAGCTTATCCAATGCAATCGGATCGTCACTGTGCAATACTTCCTGTTGTTGCTCTTCGCTCAATAACAATTGAGGCAATTGCGAGTTGAAATAAAACATGCTTTCTTCGTCACAGAATACCGCAATTTCCGCCACGGATTTTTTCGACTGCCGCAACGTCTCTTTTTCCAGTTCAACCATGCGTTTGATATCGCCCATGATTTTCGGATCATGAAACGATTTATTGTCACAAAGCAGGAACCACCAGAGGTTGTTGCCGTAGATCAGGGAATTGGCATAACTGCGCCAGTTGACTTCGAGCGTTTCCTTTTCCGTGATTGTCTTGTAAAAAGCCTCTCCGCCAAAAAGATGGGTGCGCATATCCGCCTCGTCCCAGTACAGTTTCCAGTGGAGGTTCAAGCTGGCGGTATAGGCCGAGATAAAGTGACCGGAGCTTCCGCCGCGCCGTGCCATATAGGAAGTTGGCGCGCAGAGGAAATCGATTTCCGGTGACGCCAGAATCTTTTTCAACCCTTGGAAACCCAGATTATCCAGACGCTGCATCACGCCGCCGTCCAATGCCGCGCCGTATCCGTAAAATGCTCCTGTCAGTTTAGTGGAATTGCTGTGTATCTTGACCACTTTGCCCATTTCAATAATGGTATCAGCAGTCACATCACTGAGAAAACGGCGGTAATCAACTACCGCCCGCGCCTCCAACGGGTCCCGGAAAAATCCGTCTTCACTGTGGTTGCGCAATTCGACGCCGGGGATATCTTTATGAATGACATCTCCGAAATGCTGCAACTGCCACCCGGCGAAACTGGAGCAGCAATGTTCTGAATAATCGATCATGCCATTGTAATATCCCCACCAGAACCATTCCGAGGACTCCCCACCGGCCGGCAGATACCCGATGACGTGTTTCGAAAACACCGGCGAATTCTCAAAGAAATCGACCAGATTCCCCAGCATTTCTGCCGAATCCTGACGCCAGCGCAAACTGCAGAGTGACGGCTGCATGGAATATTCGTCCGGCATTTTGCCATAAGTTCGCAAGTAAGTGGCCGCCGCCGCCCGTGCTTCAATCGTATCTGCCCGGACAATCCGCGAACACTCGCCCGGATACTGGTCCAGCCACCATTGCGGGACATTCAGCTTGATCCGGATAATCAGCCGGGCCTGCGGACAGGCTTTGATAAACGACTGAAAACGTTCTTCGATCCTGCTGAAGTCATATTGACGCGGTCCGGTCCACCAGCCGTAACAATTTCCCCCCAGGTCCAGATATGGCCACAGGATATCCGCGAAGGTCTTTACTCCGGCCTCCGCGAAATCCTTTGCGCTGAAACGACATTCATCCGCCGTCGCCCGGATTCCCGGCATCATGCACATACCGGATTCCTGCACACCGTCAATTTCCAAGACCGGCATGCCATTCCTGATTCCGATTTCCGCTTTCATATCACCTTTCCAGCTTGATCACCGGACACTTACCGCGGACTTCCGCCGGTATGCCGGAAATATGGAGATTGCCATCGGCGTAACGCAAAGTCAGTTTCGCATCGCAGCCGAGAATTCCGGCCCGGGTGAATTTTTCCGTGCAATGCGGCACCGTAATCGAACCGTTGGTCAACCAATGCAAATACAGATATTCGACAGAACCTGTGGACGACGCGCATCCGTAACTGCCCCCGGAAAGCTGTGAGCGTCCGGCCCGGTAAACCGCTTCGCCGTTCACGCGCATCCAATCGCCGATTTCTATCAAACGCTGCCGTTCGATATCATTGATATTTCCCTGGTGGTCTGGCCCGACATTCAACAGGATATGGCCCCCCCCGGCGGCAACCCCGGTCATCATAAGTGTAAATTCTTGTCTTCGTTCCATAATGTCTTTCCTTGTTTATGGTTGATTATGAAGTTTCAGTTCCGGCTTTATGAATATCGTCGATTTTTCAATTTCACCCAGCAGCATTTTGATGGCTGTTTCGGCGATCTTTTCTTCCTGTATATTCAAGGAGGCAAAATGATGGTTTTCGGCAATCGGAGTGTCGAACATACCGACGCATTCAATCTCATCCGCCAGATTCGGTGAAATTTTCCGGAGGACAGGCTGGAAAGTATTGGTCAATGTTGAATCGCTGTAAGCAAAAAAAGCATCCGGGTGATCTTTGGACTTGAATACTTCCCGCAGGGCCGTTTCCCGGTCGGCCCCGGCATGAAGCCGCCAGAAAAGCCCTTCATTGAAGCTCATACCGTACTCCCGGCACCAGTGGGTTAAACTCTGCATGATTTGTACTTGCATTGAGGAATAAGGCCCATTGTACCGCGGCTCTCTCAAAGCCGGAAATGCAATGTTCCGGTAACCGCGCTGATGAAAATATTCCGCCAGAATCCGGCCGGCTTCTTCCGTGTCGGTCAACACATAACCGGCATTTTCGATCGGCTTGAAATAATGGTAACGAATAATAAAAACGGTATTGCGGAAAATATCGGTTTCTTTTTCGATATAATCATAAGGAACATCCGTATACCCCTGCACGATAAATCCGGAGGGCTGCTGGGTCGCGGTCATGAACTCAATAAAGTTCATGATATCCTCATGCTTGTTGGCCACCGAGTTGTCAATGGCCACCGGATACAGGGATTTTGCCATCAGCAACCGGGTAATCGCCGCGGAAATCGCCAGAAAAACATCCCCCTGGCTCCTGGAAATCAGCGCCACGGCATTGCTGACCGGCTTAGCCAGATCGGCGGTAATGATGGTGCCGCGACGCGGGGCACGACTCAACAGCCCCTCGCTGGCAAGCTTGTTCAATCCCATGGCCACGGTTCGCTTGTCTACCTCGAACATCTCAGCCATCTCTGAATCGGTAGGCAACCGGTCACCTTTCCGGTACTTGCCCCTGAGCAGGCTTTCCCGAATCGAATCCGCCACCATATCTTGTTTTAACTTATATTCAGTCATAATTAATTCATTTATAATTCACTATATGCTTTAATTATACACTAATCAGATTGAAATGTCAATACCTTGTATGAAAATTTGATGCAAAAATTTACTTTTACCCCATGGAAATAAATGAAATCTGAAAAAGCAAAGATGGCAAAGAGCGCGGTTATGGCAAGCTCGAAAGGTCGAATAATTTCGCCTGATTTTGCTTATCTGCCTCGATGTCTCTATGCCGGTATATTCGTGTGCATTCGAGAAATATTGAGCAGATAAAAGGGAAACCCGGCCAGCCACGACTTATTTCGTAGGGTTTGAAATGACTGCCGCGGCTGTACCGGATTCCCCAAATTAACATATACTCTGCAGATATTTTATCTTTTCCCATTTTTCATAATATATCCAATCGATGGATATTGTGGCAGGCAGAACACTTGCACGTTCGGCAACGCAAAAAAACCGGAATCGGTAATTATTTGATGATAATCTCGCCGCAATTGACCTCGGTAACAGCATGATTGTTTGTTTTTTGTTCTGTTCCTATAATGATTTCATTATTCTGAAAGTCCAGATATTTCGTTGATACCGCGTGAACAATATTGGGGTTGACGGTAATAAACCGGTTGTGATGAATATAGACCGAACCGTGATAGTGAAACCCCGGCTCGAGTTTTGGAATTTCAGGTACAATGGCGATCGTGGTATTGCCGGTGGCGGTGGCCATGAAGTTGCAGTATTCAAACGTATTGCCGTTGATCTCGACTTCACCGACCGGCCCGGCCTCAAACCAGAAATTCGCATCGCCCGAAATATAAACTGCGGCCCCCGCCGTGTGAAAATAATTTTTCTCGATAACGGCTTTTTCGATGCCTGACACCAGGATGCCGCGCGGTTTGTTGCGCCGGAAAATCGAATTACGAATCAGCAGGGTACTCTGAGCCGTGGTCAGATTGCGTACCGCGTCCCCGTCCGTCACCGACAGCGACAGCGGTTCGGCAAATTCAATGCGTGACATCTGCTGGTTCAACCGCCGGACCGTCCTGACTTCCGCCGTATGGAATGCCTTCAGTGTATCGGTTTTAATGAACTCCAGGACATCGCCCGGGCGCAGCGGCTCGATTCCCATCTGCTGGTAATGGCGTGTCTCAAGAAATTCAAACGGTTCACTGCCCGCATTGCGGCGGCGGTACAACCGGTATACGCCATGGACATTGACCGCGTCGTCCCACTGGTTTTCCAACAGGCAGTTTTCGATGGTGATTGAACTGCGGCACTCCACCATGTGGATGGCGTCATCCGAAGCGGATACCAGCCGTTTATAGCGCGGCGAAGGGGTTACCCTGAACCCGTCGAGCCGGATGTTTGTGCAACTTTGCAGCAGGCATGCCATGCCCCCCGAATGGTGCACGCCGACATCCTGTATGCCAATTTGTTCAGACGAATCAAAAACCATTGCCGGATTGTAGCGAAGTTGATGCTTGACCGCCAGGATATCGCCCGGTTTGCCGGCACGGACCGGAATCCGCACCCGATCTTTGTCGAGTTCAATAATTCCCTGCTGCGGACAAATCTGGTCGACCGCATCCGCGGCCGGTTCGCGACGAACCGGATCGAAACGCAGCAGCCGGAGCGCCTCCGGTACGGTATCGTAAACATCGTCGAAAAAGCGCAGCCGCCCGTTCTCTACCCGGCGGGGATCGCGAATCAGCAGGTCCGTCGTTTCCTCCCCCACCGCCGTGATCTCCGCGTCGGAGACAAACGAATCGGCAAAATCGATGCTGAAGCCGCGCAAACTCAAGTTCCGGCAGCGATACGCCGCCAGCGGCGACAGCCGCCCATGAAAAATAAACTCGGCCCAGTCGCCTGTCAACGAAAAATCTGTCAAATCTTCCAGCAGGAACACGATTTTTTTTATGCCGCTGTCATTATTTGAGAAAAAACAATATTTTTCGCTGGTTCCCTCCGGGTAAAAATGATAAACCCCGGCCAGAAAGAAAACCCCTTCCGCCTTTTCGGCGCGGGCCTGTTGAAAAGCCCTCCGCCAGGCAATCACCGCATTCTCATTTTCCCTGCATTCGATATGGATAAACATAATTACTGCCAGACCCCCGCGATATCCATGGTATTGATCCAGTTGGCGATACCGGTTTTCAGTTTGTCCGGCGAACCCGCCCTGACAATCACCTGCCGTGGTTCTTCCACAATCATATAACTGTAAGGAGTCTCTGTTATCTCAAATTTCACCGCCATACCCGGCTTGCCTGCTCGGAATTCTTTCGTATCGACTCCGGTGTGCTCCGAAAGCTTCGCCTTGAAATATTCGGCGGCCTCCCTGTCACCTTCAAGACGAATTGCCTGTCCATAACTCCAAATCGTTTTATCGTTCCAGCGGATGCTTGCGTACTTCAGACCGTAGTGGTCGCGCGCCTGATACAATTTGTCGAGAATCGCAAGTATTTTTTGCCGCGCCGCCTGATACTGCTCCAACGATACATTGGAGATCGATTCCAACTTCATTCCGTATTCATGGTAAGCCTGAATCGGGCAAATGGCATCGGCGGCGTCAAAGAGCAGCGCATATTCCCAGTCAAGTTCACTCAGCAGGGATTTCATCGATTCTTCTCCGGCCAGCAGTTCGCGCCACTGGCGGTAAACGGCGCACAGGTTCGCCACGTCCATGCCGTCGCGCAAGCCCTCGAACGCGGCGGAATCGAGCGGCAGGTCATCGTCACCGATCATGATGATATTGGCCCCCAGCCGCCGGTTGCCGCCGCGCATATATTCGTGGTTATGGAACATGGACAGTCCCAGCGCCGCCGCCTTGAACCCGCCGTGCAGCATGGCCGCATAGCTCTGCCAACAGGTTCCCCAGCCGGTATAATCGAGCAGGATGTCATCCGGGGCCAGCAGGCCTTCCTTCAGCCTGGTGGCCCGGTCCTCGCGGTTGGTGAACCCGCCCTGGAACATCTCGAAATACGGCTTCAGGAGCTTCAATTGCTCCGGTTTGCCCATCAGCACATGAAACGTGCTGAATGGGCGAAACCCGCATTCGCGCAGCCATTTCCCGGTTTCCGCCATAGCCGGAAACTTATCCACGGTCTGCTCGTCCAGGATCTTGACAAAGAGATCGCGCTTCTGGTACCCTTTTGCCCGCAGGTACGCCGCCAGGTCGCGCCAGCGCTGTTCCTCGCCGGGTTTGGACGGGCTGATGTCGTAACGGGAATCCTTGTAACGCACCAGTCCTTTGCCTAACGCCTGATCAAAGAAATAATCCAGGCGTTTGTAATCCCAGCTCCGCGGCTTGCCCACATCCTGAAAAAAATCGATCCCGTGTGAAGTCATATTGTCGAGCCATCCCGTCAACTTTGCCGGATCGTTAACGCCGGGAAATTCCGTTAAATACCCCTCCGCCTCCAAACTGACCAGCGGGCGGTGCGGCAGGCTATAGGGTTTCACGTTTACCGTTACCGGCATCCGCACCGTATCCCCGGCGGTATTTTTGAACCGGATCGCGAAAGCATAGCGCCCCGGCTTCATCCTGCCACCGCCCACGGTCAGCCAGAATGAATGCGGCTCCTCGCCGGAAACCCGGCCGCCGTCACGCAGAATTTTTCCATACAAAGCATTCAGCCCGGAATTCGCCCCATCGATACGCACCATATCCTGATAACGCAGCCGCGCCGGAATCCCGCCGGACACGCCGTCGAGTTCGGCAGAAACCGTGGATTTGGAACGGTTCGGGAAAATCACGATCTCATGCGATTCATACTCGTTGGCGGCAATATCGAATTCCAGCTTTTCCATTCCATGATATACATTGTCCTTCAACGGTGCGCAAACCGCAAAGCCGCAGTTTTTGTCTTTGCCCTGGAACACTGGGGCCGGGGGCGCGCTCCACCCCGGAATCAACAGGTTTTCCGTGCCGCCGCGGTACTTGATCGCATACAGCGGCAATGTCCTTACTTTCTCGCCGACCGGTACGGATTCCACCCATTCCGCCACGCATTGTTTCCTCTGTATGATCTCGGCCCGGATTTCATAAAGGCCGTCGCCGGGCAGTTCGCACGCAAAAGGTATACCGGTGTTTTTATATTGTTCGGCCTTGAACTGTCGTTTTTCCGGCTTGCCCGACCATGCGCCGGTTACATTGCGGACCGTCAGTCGCAATTCAAATTCACCGTCCGTGACCGCCAGCGGTTTGAACGTCAGGTCATATTTCAACTTGTTCCCCTCTACGGACGGGTTGCCGGCCGCCAGCAGTTCGGACGAGGCGAAACACAGCCCCGGCAGGTTATCGACCTGGATCAGGTTTACGACGGTGCACCGCGAATGCCCCGCCGGCAGGTCCTTGAATGTCCATTCATAGGTGGAGAATTCGACTTCCGCTTTCCAGACATACCAGCCGTCGTAATAATCGTCTTCATGTGATACCGCGATACCGCTTTGATTGTCAAGGTTCATCAATCCGTGCCACGGCGCACCGATGCCGCGCACCAGTTTATGCCCGAGTTCCGGCATTGGACGCCCGCTCTCCTCCTTCTTTTTGTAACCGATGATCCGGCGCGTGCCGTGGGTACTCGGGAAAATATAACGGTCACGCTCCGTTATCCCGCCCTTGCCCGCCGGATACAGAAAATTGCGCACGCCGATATCGAAACCGAAAATATTGGTATCGGAACGGTTTTCATAACGGTATTCCACCCGGACCACCGGCGAATCCGCGGCGAACACCAGCTTTTTGTGAATCGTGAACTTACGCTTGTCGTCGGTACGATTCATACCGATCACGACCGCGTCTTTATCCGGCTGTTCCAGATAGAATTCATAGGGCCGGTTCCAAGTAGAAGATAAACGTGTATTCGCCGTTCATTTACGATGGTCCCCACTGGGCGCTTTCCCCACCTGGAGGTTGAGGATCATGCGGCCGTCACCGGGGAACTGGACAACGGCGTCCGGTATTTTATCAATCCGTCTTATTCGAATCTGGAGGAAAAAGTAGCGTGCCGCCGGCTGCTCTGGCCGAAGTCCCTGGAGTGCAACCTGAAAATCACCGGAACCAGAGGTTATTTCGTCTGTGACTATTTCGACCGGCACGCCTATGTCGTCGGCAATAACTGCGCTTCGCCCGACCGGTTGATTGTGGATTCAGCCCCCGTTTGGAACCTGAGCCGGATAATACACTGATGGGCAGTTTCGCAGCCACGATCGCAGGCCGCCGCAAACGCCTCGAAACCACCCTGTCCGATGATTTCGCCGCCGTTCGAATGATGAATGCAACCTACGATTCCATTTACAGTGGGGAAACCATCAAATTGTGACGGGCGCGTCAGGGTTCTGATCTTATTTCTCGGCGATCATCCATTGTTCCGCCGGTGGGTTCACCGGCGAGTTCAACCGGATATAGTCGCGGATGCAGTCCCGCATCAACGGGTCCCCTGAACGGCTCTCCAGCTTGTGCTTCGAGGCGACTTTCTGGAGGGCCGGGAAGCGGTTCGAAATCAGCAGGTAATTCGCCACCGCCAGTTTGAAGGTTGCAATATCAGGGATCGGGCGCATTTTCTCATCGTAGATTCCGGTCACTTTCTTTTTCCGGTACTTGACTTTCAGCCCCTGAAAAACCGCCGTATAATAGCCGCGGCTGCCGGCGAGCTGTTCGTCGAGAATATCGCGAAGCTCGGCGGCGGTCACTTCGATCACCGCCACGGTGTTCTCATAAGGCATGGCTTTGAACAAATCATACTCGGTGACTCGCCCGTTCAAATGGATTCCGGTATTGATGCTGAGCAGCGCCAGATCCGCGCCGGTGCTCCGGCGCATGGCGGAGGCCATCAGCAGTCCGGCCGGGGAGTTTAACCTGTCACCTGTCGTCGTTCCAGTGTCCGGCATCTGGACGCGACCGATCGCACGGTTACTGAATTCCCGGGTCTGTTTCAGGTAATCGCCGAACATGGCGTCGAGGGCCGGGTCCGTTCCGGCATTTTCCGGCACTGCCTGCACAGATGACAGCGTAACGCCGTGACGTCTCGATGAATCGGTGATG
>CALABZ010000206.1 GCA_937888615.1 uncultured Lentisphaeria bacterium
CTTATCTCTGGCCGTCGTTGCTGGGGGGAATACTGAGCGGTACCGGCACCGCCAGACACAGAGCCATGCCGATTCCGCTCAGGATTCCCCCCAGCAACGACGGCCAGAGATAAGCCGGACGCACATGGTACGCGACCACGCCGCTCTTGTACAGGAAATAAAACAATAACGCCCCTGCCCCAAGGGACAACAAAAAAATCTTGCTTAATCCACCACATTTCAGGTTCAGCGTTTCCCGCATCGGTTTGCTGAACGGGAAATCGGTTTTTACCAGGATTACGCCGAAAACAATCCCCATCAGGATAGCCGCCGCCATGCGTCCGTTTCCTTCCAGCGCCAACGGCGCCAATGTCGCCAGTGTCATCATCATTTGTCACCTCCGAAACGTCGGGCAATCAGGATAGCCGAGATCACCGCGGTCACAATAAATGCCCCCAGAAATACCCACGCGCCACCCGAAACCTGAATCGCCGACACCCATTGACCGAAAAAACTGTCCCCGGACATCTGCAACCCCAGCATCACCAGAAAACCACCGCCGAAACCGGTCAGTATCGCCTTGCCCGCCCCGGTCAGAAAACCACCGGAACCGCCCTCCGGGCGAAACGCCAGCTTCCATTTGCCGACAATGAACGCACACGCGACCGCTCCGATGAAAACACCGCCCAGGAATCCGGTCTGCCAATCCAGCGGAGGCGCCCCGTTGAGCGATTTTTCTTCGGCGGCGCGACGGCTGAACTCCGCCAGCAACAACATTCCGTCGCTCATGCCGGGGGTGTCGTCAAACATCCATAGCATGGCCACTCCGAAAATCGCCAGTACAATTCCGCTGAACCACCACGGCCAGCCCTGACTCACGATCGATTTCAAATTCGGCATATTTCCAACTTCGCTCCTTCCGTCAAAGTGGTTTAGGCAATAGCAGATCAGCTCCCTGCCGCGCCGCCGTCTGTCCCAGACAGACCGCCAGCGCCAACGCATCGGTCGAATCCAGCGGAATCTGCGACACGTCCAGCGAAAACAGCACCGACATCATCAACGCCACCTGTGTTTTGTCCGCCTGTCCGTTACCGACCGCGGCCCGCTTGGCAGTCGTCGGCTTGTAGGGATAAACGGGAACTCCACGTTCGCCGAGCGCCGCCAGGATTGCGCCGCGCGCCATCCCGAGCACAATTACCGTGGCGGGATTTTTGCCCAGAAACGGGTCCTCGATCGACGCCACGTCGGGTTTATAAGTGTCTATCAATTCACGAATACCACCGGTCAGCCGCCGCAGGCACTCCGTATGCGGTAAATTTTTGCCGTTTCGGATAACGCCGCAATCAATAATCGACATATCGTTGACACTGTCGACCTGTATGATGGCGTATCCGGAACAGCGGATCGCCGGGTCTATGCCCAGTATGATCATCCGAGTTTTTCGAGAATCTCGTCGCTGATATTGGCGTTGTGGCTGACCTGCTGAACGTCATCGAGGTCTTCCAGGCGGTCAATCAGGCGCATCAGCGACGCCGCCGTGGATTCCTCGGTAATATCGCACATCAGGTCGGAACGCTGGATGACTTCGGCTTCTTCGGGGGTGATTCCGGCTTCAGACAACACATTGTTGATGGCTTCCAGAGCATTCGGATCGGCCCAGATTTCGGCGTAACCGTCTTCGCATTCGATATCTTCGGCGCCGGCGTCGAGGGTCAGCTCCATCAGTTTTTCCTCGTCGGCGGCATCACCGGTGATGACGAAATGAGACTGACGGCGGAAGAGGCGCGAAACCGCGCCGGAAGCGGCCATATTGCCATTGCAGCGGTCAAATGAAGTACGAACTTCACTGGAGGAGCGGTTGCGGTTATCGGTCAGGCACTCCACCAGGATCGCCACGCCGCCGGCGCCGTAACCTTCATACACGATTTCTTCGAAAACCGCATTGCCGAGTTCGCCGGTGCCTTTTTTGATGGCGCGGTCGATATTGTCATTGGGCATATTGGCGGCCTTGGCGGAAGCAAGGGCGGAACGCAGGCGGGGGTTGGCGGAAGCATCGGCGCCGCCGTTTTTGGCCGCCACCATGATTTCCTTGGCGATACGCGAGAAAATCTTGCCTTTCTTCTTATCCGCCGCATCTTTTTTGTGTTTAATGTTTGCCCATTTGCTATGTCCTGACATATCAACCTCGTAATTAATTGTTCAAATAAATTTAAATTCAGTTCAATAAAATAGCTCTTTTTTGGCGATTTTCAATATCAGGTCGTGAAATATTTATCAAGCCCCGAATAATGGTAAGTATGCTGGCGGCAGGCGGCCAGGCTGTCACGAATATGCCGGACGTCTTCATCGTCCATGGCGCGACCGCTGTAAGCCAGTTTGCTGTAAGCGTTGAAAATCCGTTCGATATGCCCGGTCAACTCCGGAATTTTTTCTTCGACGCGAGTCCCGTAAAGCATCAGTTCCATATTTCGCCGCCTCGGAATACCGATCACCACCAATTGCTCGCGCAATGCCAGATAGGCGTTCTGGATGAGATCGTCCGGATTTTTCGCGGCATGGGCGCTCCTGTAGTAACGGCGTTCCCGGCGGAGGTGAAGCATCCGACGGAAAAACGAGCGGATGATTTTCAATCCCAGCAAAACCGCCGCCAACATGATTGCAAGCGGAATAAAAATATACCCATGGTTCCGGGAATAAGCGATCAGGGCGCGGCAGAATTCAGCCACATTGGCGAAACCGTTCTGCACTGCTTTCAGCACTTCCTGCGCCATGGTCTGAACCTTTTCCATCCCCTTACCCTTGATATTGGGAAACAGGCGGTCGAACTGCTCATTGAGCCGTTCGCGGATGGTATCCGGCGCCACCGCGGTTTCCAGCAGGATTCGTTCGGCGGCATTCAGGTCTTCATTGTTCATGCGGAAACGTTTTTCGCGGGATTCCATGATGTATTTACGGGCTTCCCGGGTAACTTCCGGCGGCGTCACCCGCCAGGAATCGCCGAAGGGATCGCGGAACGAACCGATGCCGAACGGAGTCGTCCGTGACGGCAGGGCGCTGGGCGGCGTGGCGTCAAATGTCAGCCACCCCATGCCTTCAATGAAAATCTGGGTCCAGGCATGTGCGTGATACTCATGCACCTCAAAATATCCGGTCAAGGCATTATAATTCCCGGGCGAAAACCCGGTCACGACCCGCGACGGCAGCCCGGCCAGGCGTGCCATGACCGCCAATGCGCCCGCATAGTATTCGCAATGCCCCGTCTTCAATTCAAAAACGAAATAATCGGCCATTTCCTTCCCCTCGGGAAGCGGATCGGCCTCAAGTTTATAGGGGAAGTTTTCCCGCAGGTAATCGCGCAGTTTGATGGCTTTATCATAGGGCGAATCGACCTTTCCGACCAACGCAGCCGTCAGGGTCTTCAACCGTTGCGAAATCTGCCGGGACGGCAGTCTCAAAAAATATTTCCGGGACACCGGCTCGATCCAGTAATCAGGCAGCGGTTCCTTGACATTTTTCTTATCATTGGGCATCACCAGAATGGAACTGGCGGTGTAGCGAAAAGGCGTTCGCGGGAAAACCTTCTGAAGCAGCTCCAGATGATTCCTGCGGGTATCGAAGATGAAACCGTCTTTCTGCCCTTTGTGAATGTCGAACCCATGGGCCTTGTAAGCGGCAAACAGCCGGTAGGACACCCATTTTTCAATAATGAACTGCTGGGTGATAATCTCATAAATGACCTTGTCCGGCAAATTCTGCTGTCCT
>CALABZ010000207.1 GCA_937888615.1 uncultured Lentisphaeria bacterium
AAGGCGTCATTAAAATCCTGAATAATCCCGAACTGGCCGCGCAGATGGGCGAAAACGGCAGAAATCTCGTCGCCGAACGCTTCCCGTGGCAGAAAATGGCAGATATCCTTGAAGATGAATACGAAAAACTCCTCGCAAAAACTTGCTGAAGTCCTGCGCCGTTACGGCAAAATCGCCATCGCTTTTTCCGGTGGTGTGGACAGTACCCTGCTGGGCGCCGCCGCCGTCAAGGCGCTCGGTTCCGAAAATGTCCTGTTGATCAACGCCGTCACGCCGTTCGCCGTGGACCTGACCGGTGAACCGGACGCTCCGCTGGTGCGCCTCGAACTGAACCCGCTCGACAACCCGGAAATCGCCGCCAATTACCCGGATCGCTGTTACCATTGCAAAAAAGAGCTGATGGGAGCCGTTTGTCGGGCCGCGCGCGAACGCGGTTTCAACACGGTGGCCGACGGCTTCAACAAATACGATCTGTCCGACTACCGTCCGGGGGCGCGGGCCGCCGACGAACTCGGGCTCGTCCATCCGTTTCTGGAGGCGGATATGGACAAGGACGATATCCGCGATCTGAGTCATGAATACGGATTGCCGAACTGGGATGCCCCGGCGGATGCGTGCCTGGCCTCGCGCATTCCTTATCATACGCCGATCACCGCCGAACTTCTCGACCGCATCCGCATTGCCGAACAAAAACTCCGGGGGCTGGGGTTCCGCGGCCACCGGGTGCGGGCCTTCGGCAATGAAGCCCGACTTGAGCTCCAGCAGCGGGATTTCGCGCTGGTGGCCGGGTACCGTCAACAGATGCTCGACATTCTGACCGAAGCGGGTTTCACCCGGATGCTGCTTGACCTCCAAGGCTACCGCCGCGGCTCTCTGAACACCCCCACTCCCTGAATGGTTGGGAATTCGTTCATTTCAGGAATTCGTCCACTCCCAGATTGCGGCCATAAATCCGAATCCGGCGGATATCGCCTTTGAAGAATGTATTCGTTTTGAATACCCAGCCGCACAATGAGCCGACCGTCAGGTGATTGATGAATTCGTGATACCCTTTCGGCGGGCAATTCGCCATTCCCTCCAATGCCCCGTTGACATAAAGTTTCAGGGTTTTCAGGTCGTAAACCACTGCCAGTTGATACCATTTACCCGCTTTGAGCGCGGTTTTTGGATTTTCACCCTGATCAATAGAAAAGCCGAGGAGACCAGTGAGGAAAATTTCGCTGTTGATTGCGATGGTTACGATAAACGTGATTTCTTCTGATCAGTCTTCCAGTGCGGAAAGAATTTTCCGACGAAGCTGCGGCCAGTTTTGTGATGTCAATTTTGAGTTCAAGTTTCGGTAGATTCCGGGATTTCGTGTTTTCAACATATGAAGTAGAGTATAATCTTCGATCCCTTCACGGATGCCCTCACAGCGTTTGGATGGAATCCATTCAGCAGGATCGCCGTCATATACCACCGAGTAGCTCTGCATTTGCCCCGGACGCCATACCGAATTGCAATCGCGAAAGCACCAGTAAGAAAATCCGGTAAAATTTTCCAATTCCAGCTTCAGGAATAAATCGCGAATATCACTACCCGGAATGCCTTTGTTCTGAACCCAGTAGCACCAGATTTCCTTGCCGGAATCCTTCAGGATCTCCATTCGATCAGGCGTAATCATATGGACCTCCGGTGCAATCACATCAACAGCCGCCGTCAGGCGTTTTATTGCCGGTAATGACAAGGCATAGTGGAAATTATTGTAGATTCGCAATCTGGGGTCCGTTTTTCGGATCAGTGTGGCCAGTTTTTCCATGTAATCCACCTCGTTTTCTCCGGGTTCATCTCGTAAGCTGATCAGGAAACGGTCATAACCGAGTCCGCGCTCTTTCAAACCGGCGGTCACCGCCTTCAGGTATTGCGAAACCCGGCTGTTCCATTCGTCGGAAAAAGGCGCCATGCTTTTGCCGAGGAATATCTTCAAGTGCGGATTGGAATGAACCGGCAGATAGAGAATAATCATCCCGGGCTGTACCATCAACTGCCGGTTCTGGTCTATTTTGTTCCAGTCCATTTTTTCCGGCAGCAGAATGCCATTTTCATCATAAACTGGCTGCGGCGAATCGAATTGATACAGTTGACAGGCATTCTGATGCATGGAACGCAGCCGCCGGATCGAAGCTTCGGTGTTTTGATTCAATCCGTGAGCATAAAGATAGGAATAAGAAAATGTACGTAACGGCATTTCCATCGGAAACTTGACATTGAAAGTATGTTGCTTGAGAGTGAGCGTACTGCTTTCATTTCCCCAATTCCAGCGTAGAAACGATTCCGTAATTCCTTTTTTCATGGGTAGCTTCACAGAGAAATAAATCTGTCTGGTTACTCCGCCCGGTATTTCGAATGGATAAACTCCTTCGGCATCCGGTTTCATACGGATCAGGGCGTCATCGACAAAGCGGCCGGCATCGGTCGCGATATCGGTCACCATCCGTATTTCCATATCCAGCCTACCGTCCGGAATCAGCCGTACCGTCAAAGTTTCCGGTGTGCAATTGGTGAAATTCAGGGCAAAAGCCTCCGAGTCGCCGCATACGCCGGAAATCACGATATCCGAATCAACAGGCTTCAATTCACGTGCGCCGGACAAATAGCATTGTGGCTTTAATGGGGCTGCTTGGGATGTAATCAGGGTGGCATCCGAAAATTTGTCCCGCAGTAAATCGGCGTTCAACGCCAAAATTTCACGCTGAAACCGATACAGTGGGACTCCTTGTTTCGGATCAGGCGTTTCAGGATACCAGACTTCCAGTTCTTCGGATTTTTTCCGTAATTTTGCCAATACCGTGGGATTATGGGCCGCAGCCGCAGTCAAAGCCTTGATATCACCGTCCAGTAATTTTCTGGCCATGCCGGCTTCGCGTTCGCGCTGCAATTCGGGTGTGTATTCCATCAACTCAATATTGTCAAACCACACGGTGCCGCCGGCGTTTGCCAGATAAAGTGTGATTCCCAGTTTCGTATTGATTCCGCTGTTGAATACCGGACTTTCATAATATGTCCAGTCAAAATCCCAGGATTCCGGCTTCGGATTCAATTTGTGATACTCAATACCGGGACCGAATGAAATGATCGCTCGATCCAGTCCGCCGTTTGGTCCGATAAACATCCGAGCTCCTCCCCCCTTATAGCTCCGGATTTCTTTTCCTTTCGCATAAAAAGAAGCGATGTAATCGGTATGTGGTTTGCAGGGAACGTCGAGCTGCTGGATGCGTGAATATAAATCGTCGCGTTTATGAGTGATCCGCAACGACCGTCCGACACTACGGCTTATGGTATTGTCAAGTTTGACTTCAGCTTCCGGATGTAGTTTTTTCGGCCAGATTTCCCAGTTTTGAAGAAGTTCAGCGAAATTACCGTTTTTAATCAAATCCTGTGCACCGGCAGTGAAAACCATCAGTGCAATGACTATAAACCAATTTTTCCCCATTATTTTTTTCATTATTTAAAAACCTCGGTAAGAGTTTGAGTATCACCGAAAGCTAACCGAGGGTGAAAATCTCTGTAATTGTGGCTACGGGTACCACCGTCATAGTTGATGACATTGCAGGAAGTCAGACTGTTGTGAGGCGAGAACCAATTCCGCCCATATGTCGCGTTTGCATAGCGCCCATAGGTATAATAATGCCAATCAAATGTATTGAAGGCCCGATAAGGTGAATAACCATCGGCAGCATAAATCAGAATCGCCGGATGCCGTACTTTGGTCAGCTTGAAGCCGCTGGCTTCGGTATAATAAACGACATTGACTGTATATGAAGCCTTGGTTTTACCGATTGCCGGAGCTTGACGAATGACATTATCTCCCGGACATTGGAAAACGGCTGTATTCCGGATATATTCATTCAGATTGCCGTCCCAGTAATTACCCGGCCTTGCTGAACCGACGTATTGCAAACCCTCCAGCTGATCGTCATGATCCTGCGCATACAACTGCAATGCAGTTCCAATCTCTTTTAATTTTCCGGTACAACTGATTGCTTGAGCCTTTTCGCGGGCTTTGTTCAGTGCCGGGAGCAGCATTGCCGCCAGGATGGCGATGATCGCAATCACGACCAGAAGTTCTATGAGTGTAAAAAATCGGAACGATGTGCTTCTTTCTTTCATTTTGGGAAATCCTCCTGTTGTATGAATTTAATCTCAAATTTCCTGATATCCTGTCCGGTGTATCCGCCCAGCAGAGAATGCGCCAGGTCGAAACCCGCGTCTGCAAACGGTCGGTTCCTTTGCCAGATGTTGGCATTCCGTTTCGGGTGGGCGATATCGAAGAAAGTCATGTCCTCCGCTACCAGCACGGTCGACGGCGGCAAGCTCAATTCCTGATAGATATCCACGTACTGTTCACGGAATGAATTGACCACCAGGATCATCGCGTCAAAATTCTTGCCCGCATAGAATTCCTTCAAATCCTCGATTTGGGTGCTGAACGGGGTCAGCGAATCGGTCAGACCAAGATTTTCGGTCCGCAAAGTCGGAAATTCATGCAGTAAATCAGCATAAAAACCATCTTCATATTCGTCACGCTCCGATTGCGTCGCCGCCACGAAACACGCAATGTTATCAATCCCCTTGTTTTTCAAAAAACGGACGGTAGCCGGTAGGCTGTCATGCTGCGATTTCCTTTGATATTCGATGTAATCAAGGCCGCTTCCGATGATTTCCGGGAAGTTTCGATCTTCGTTGATGACGCACCCCATCCGGCATTTCCGTTCGACCAGCAGCGGCACGACCCGGCCGAACCAGTGGCCGGTCCACAATACGATATCATTCTGGCGTAATCCTGCGAGCTGGTTCCAGTTGATGTCGTCGGGATTGTTGGTTTCCGAAACCGGGATGGTGACCACCTGGGTTCCGTATCCCACCGCCGCGCGCATTGCCCCGAGGATCAGGTTCTGCTGGTTCATAATGGATGAATCGTTGGACATTTCCATGAAGTCCGGGCACGGCAGGAGCACGTGGACGGGACCGGGATTATTTTTCCGCCCGGGACAGCGCCCGGTATTTTCATCCAGCACATAAGTGCCGCTTTTTTCGCGAACAATCCGTTTTTCCTCCTCAAGTCGCCGCAGGGAGGAGCGCAGGGTCTGCCGGGCCACGCCGAGCTGGCGGGCATAGGCGCGTTCGGTCGGCAGTTTCGCCCCGGGATAGTACCGGTCCTGAATATCATTCAGGAGGCAGGCATAAATCTCGTTTTGTTTGGAAGGCAGCGGCATTATTTGCGATCCTCATGTTGCTTGTCGGAAACCATCCGTACTGTGTTTGACTCTATACCATATATTATCGGCGTGGTCTATAATGATGTCAAGGGGGGTGATAAAAAAAAGCTGATTTTTTATGATGCAAACAGGCAATCGAGGTGCAAATGAACAAAGAAAGACGGCGGAGCCCGGCTCAGTTGAAACGGTTGTTTTCGGGTTCTTCGTCGTATTTGGACAGATTGACGAATTCCATCCGGTGCGGATAGAATTTCAGCGGAACCATACCGGTCTG
>CALABZ010000208.1 GCA_937888615.1 uncultured Lentisphaeria bacterium
TTTGCCTATGTTTCCGGGTTTGGAATGGAGGCTCTGTCGGATTGTGCCCGCCGCTACGTTTACAAGCAGATATACCATATTCAACAACGTTGGAAGGGGTGATGCCTGTGGATGCCATGTTCTCTGTCGTGCCGAAAATGCTGTGGGGGCCCTGCGTGGTTCTGGCCCTGATCGGATGTGTGTTGCTGTTATGGAAAGAACGCAACTGGCGGACGGTTTTTCTGGTGGCGTCCTTCGGGTTTGCGTGGCTCTGGCGCGGTGTGTTGTCCATCGAATCTTCGCGTTACGCCGCAGGAATGATACTGCCGGCGCTTGGATTGGCCGTCTATGCGCTGGTAAAGATCGCGGACGAATGGCCGCGCCTGAAATTACCGGCTGTCGCGGGCTTTGCGATACTGATCGGAATAGCCGGTGCCAAGGATTTTTTCCGTCCGGCTTCGCCGTATGTCATGGAGGCGGCATTGCGCCTGGAGGACTTGCGCCGTCATGGCGAACCCGTTTATGTTCCAGAGGTCGATACCGGGCGTTACGGCTACTATTTGCAATGTCCTGTTGCCGGATACTCGGACAAGGCAAAAGATGTTTTCGCATTGTTCCGTCATGCCGGAAGCCCTCTGTTCTTGGTCGTACATACGGATTCCGGGGTATTGCCGCCGGACGAACCGGGGACAGTGCTGCTCGATCGTATCCCGCGGCGGCATGGCAAAGAGGTGCGGATATATCGCTATGAACCGTCTGCTTCTGAGCAGTCGCGGATACCGGCGGATGCGGTCAATGCGTTTATCAACCCGGATTTCGAGGAGAGCGCAGGGGCGTCCGAGGAAATGGACACGCTATTGGAGCGTTATCGGCAGCGCGGCTATGCGTTTTACGGGCGGCCGGAATTCAGGTGGCCGCTCGGTTGGTATTGCTGGATTCCACGTTCGACGTCGCCGGAAATGGCGCCGGAGTTCAGCTTATGGTCGGAAGATCCGATTTCGGGTGGTTCGTCGTTGCGGATTCGCTGGCGGCGGGGCAATCAGATTTGTTCGGATGACTTTCCGGCGGGGAATTACCGGTTCGCATTTTCAGTGAAAGGCAGGAAAGGAACGGCGTTTTCGCTGTGGGTCCATGCTTCGGATTCCGCCGGTAAATGGTTGTCGGAAACGCCGCTGGCATATTTTATTTTGTCGAAAGACGGCGTCAGCCGGTTTACCGTGGAGGTTCCCGAAGCGCTTATGGCGGCGAGTCCGCGCTTCCGTATCGGTTTTTTCGCGGAATACGCGGAGCTGTTGGTGGATGATGTCGTGCTGGTGCGGATTCCCCCGACCGGAACTTCAGAAAAGAATGGAGAACAATAACAGATAAATGAGTCGTTTTATGAAATTTCGTTGGTTGGCCAAGTCCTGGAAATGGCTGCTTGCCGGTGCCCTGGCGGTATTAATGCTGGGCGGCGGGACTTTGTCGTGGATTATTTACCGGGTGAACGAGGCTTCGCTTCGGCTCAAGACGTTGGCCGAGGTGGAACCGCAGGAATTCGCGCTGCTGCTGGGATGTGCGCCGTGTTTGAAAAACGGACGGGTCAATTACTACTATAAATATCGGATCGAGGCTGCGGTCGAACTGTATCAGGCGGGGAAATTCCGGAAAATCATCGTATCGGGCAGTACGTCCCCGACCAGCGATGAACCGGGAACCATGCGGGCGGACCTGATCGCCCGGGGCATCCCGGCGGAAGCGATTCTGATGGACCGTTCCGGTTCTTCGACGTTTGAATCGCTTCGCTCCATGAAGTATTATTTCCGGTGCAGCCGGTTTATCATCATCACACAGAAACAGCACAACATCCGGGCATTGTACATGGCGGAGTCGCTGGGAATGAACCCTGCCGGAGTCGCCGCGCGCGATGTCCGTTACCGGCGGACCGTTCGCAACAACCTCTTCTATGAATTCCCCGCCGCGATAAAGGCATGGATCACCATGAAACGGATAGGAGCGGAACAGAAATGTCCAGTCGAGTCTTATTGAAATACGCGGTTCTTTCCTGTATCGCGCTGTTGATGCTGTATCTTTCCGCCGCGATGGTTGCCCGTGAATACCGAAAACGGAACGCCGTCCTCGATATCTGGGGCACGTCGATCCATCAGAAAACGCCGGAACAGTATTACTTGTTCAACGGCACATCGGTTTACCGTTTATCATCCGACCGTCTGCACGTCTATGAGGCCTGGGAGGCGATCTCCGGGGCCCCGGACGAATCCGGGGAGTTCCATTTTTCGGAGGAAGCCCAGACTCGCCCCTCGGAGGGCCCGATTCCTGCCGGTCGTTACCGGATCGCTGTCCGGCTGCTCCAGGATATTTCCGAGAGGAACGGCATCTGGTCGCTTGAGGCGTGGAACCGGATTGCGGCCGCGCCGTTCTGGCGGCGCTTTCTGACTTCCGGCCTGCTCCGGGAGCGGGAACCGGATAAGTGGGGACGCTTTTTTGTCCGCCTGACGCCTTATCCCGAAACCAATTGTTTCGGGCGGAATTTTTTCGTACTGCATGGCGGGACCGAAAAAGGGTCGCGCGGCTGTATCGATATGGGAAATAACGAAGTGGAACTGTTTCAGGATATGCTTCAGAATTTCAAGGATACGGGGGGCGTCGATTTGTGGGTGGATTACCATTTTCAACCATCGGCTTCGTCGGCGCCAATCCACGCCAAACCGGCGCGCTGGGACAGATAATCTCCAGGAAAAGTGCGGCTGACCAATACTCAGATCCCGTTTTTGATACTTGTAATTTTCTGAATTCCGGTTACAATATATGAAACCGGAGATGGAAAAATGAAGAAGTTATTGCTGGGATTCATGATATGCGGAGCGGCTTTGCTCGGCGCTGCCGAGGACGGGATTCGGACATTCACGTTCGGAAATTTGAAATTCACGGCGTTTCAGGATACGCCGGTCAAGATGCCCGCATCGTTGTTTCGAAACGCCGACAAAGGGGTATTGAAGAAACTGGTCCCGAACGGGAAAACGGAGGCTTCCGTCAATGCATTTCTTCTGCGGCTGAACGATAAAAATATTCTGGTCGATACCGGCAACGGCGGTCGGCGTGGCTCACTCTCTGCGAAAATGAAGCAGGCGGGGATTGCCCCGGATAAAATCGATACGATTCTGTTGACCCATATGCACGGCGATCATATCGGGGGACTGGTTGACGGCGGCAAGGCGGTATTTCCGAAAGCCGATGTCTATGTCTCCGAGCCGGAACTCGCCTATTGGAAATCTTCCGGCAACCAACTGGCCGGGCGTGTTCTCAAAGCTTACGGTGACCGGATCAGAACTTTCAAGCTGGACAGCGTCGTCGTTCCGGGTATTGCCGGATTGTCTGCGAAAGGACATACGCCGGGCCATACGGTGTATGAATTGGATTCGATCATGATTATCGGCGACCTGCTTCATGCGGCGGCCATTCAGTTTCCGCATCCGGAATTCTGCCCGGTTTATGACATGGATGCGGCGGAGGCCGTGGCCACCCGCCTGAAATTTTATGACAAGGCCGTGCAGAGCGGTAAACCTGTCGCGGCCATGCATCTTCCGTTTCCCGGCGTCGGCACCATCGCCAGAGACAAGTCCGGCGCCTACGTGTTCAAGCCGGTTGCCCCCTGACCGCATGCGCCGGGAAAGGTCGGCGGATTACTTCCACCAGTTCGAGCCGTTTTTCTCATAGCGGTAGAGGTAGCCCATGTCGGCGACGCCGCTGGTTTCGGCTTGAGCACGGAAACGGCGCAGTTGTTCCTGAGCTTCCTCAAACGCTTTGGTATTGGTCGCCGAGGGTTTTGATTGCATACGCTGTTGTGCGGTCAGCACGTTCAGTGTCAATTCGGCGTTGGTCAAGCCGTCTTGCAGAAATTTCACCCGGCGCGCCACCATCGTATCGCCGGTGGCCGCATGTGCCGCAATTTCAATCAGACGCCGTCCTTCGCACATAGCCTCGGGAGGAAACATTTCATTCCCGGCCTTGATCCAGTTCTTGAAGCCGATCCTGCCGAGTTTTCTGGTTATTGAGTTCCAATGTTCGTCCGTCATGGCGTTGGATACCCTGGCCCAGTGGTTGAAATAGGTTTTGACGGCGGGAGCGGCCGCTCCGAATGCGCTATAGTATTCGTCCAGGATTTCCTCCACGGTCAGTTCCGGGTGAAAATTGAGCCTGCCCATGACATAAACACTGGGGCCCTGGGTTCCCCATTGCCCGGTAAGGCTGTCGAAATCACTGCCGACCATGCCGTTTTCCCGGGCGTGGCGATATTCATTTCCCAGTCGGAACGCGTAAAAGAGCGGCAGGTTGTGCGCCGACAGCATCGAATTCGGACGCAGGACCAGTCTGGCTCCGGTGGCGCGCCAGGCGTTCCAGTCCCTGTGCGCAGCGGCCATTCGCTCCGGCGTGAACGGATAGAACGGCCAGCCGACGAAGGAGATGATGACGCGGTCATTGAGTTTCACCTTCCGCGGAGGGGCCGCATAATTGGCATAGGCGTAACCGAATACCAGCATTCCGGGTTTGACTTTATCGGCCTCGGCCTGAACCGCCAGATAAAACCGGGCCATTCGGTCGGATAATGACGGGGCATCGCCATCGCCCCCGGAACCATCGCTTGAACCGAGAGCGGGAAAGCGGTTGGCCAGCGTCGGGATGACGCCTTTGCCCCAATATGGATGAGTGGCAAATTCGGGCTGGGGAAAATCCCAGGCCCGGCATTGCGGGCATGTACATAAACCGGGGGAATCGTTTTCGCAGAGGTTGATGACATTTTGCGGCGCGTATTCACTTGCGGATGGTGGCATTTCCGCGGTTTCTTTCAGGTGGTCGGCCAGGATTTGACGGTGCAAAGCCGGGTTTGAAACGCACAGCATCGCCCGCCCGGCGATTCCGCCCGGCAACAACCCGCGATGACCATTGGGAAGCATACTGAAATATTCCGGGTGAGTCTTGCCGAAACGGTACCAGTACGTTTTGAAGCCGTGTCCATAACTGAGGTCTTCCGCCAAGCAAAACCGTTGACGGCACAGCCAGCGGAGTTGTTCTTTCCTGAATTTCGCCGCATGGGCGGGATTTTTCCAGCCTTCCGTACCCCAGTAGAGGGAACGCAGGCGTGACATCGGGAGTTTGGGACTGGTGATGCGGTCGATTCCGTCGAATTTGAGATTGCGGCGCAGCGGGATGAGTTCGCCCAGTTCGCCGGGCCAGAGCCAGCGTACTCCGAATTCATTTTCCAATAGATCGTACACCGCCAGAACCGTACCTGCGGATTTACGCCAGGAGCCGAACGAATCAAGTCCTTTTAATACATCGCCGGGCTCGTCGCGACCGGCCAGAAACAATTGGTCGCCGTCCAGTTTCAGTATGCCGGAAAAACGCGGCATATCATCGGTTTTGATTCCTGCGGCGGCCGTCGCCCGGCATTTGCCGATGTAAATCCGGTTTCCCGGCGCCGAAGCAAGTTCCGTTTCGGAGACGATCTTAAACGCCGTCCCGGCGGCGCGGTTAAGGTGGTGTCGCAGTTCTTCGGCGGCGAACCGTTCGGCCGGAAGAGGGGTTTCAGGGATTACGATTACGCAGGTGGCGTTGCCGTCTTTGATAATGTCCATGCCGAGTACCGGGCATACGGGCAGGAATCCGAACAGCAGTACCACGGCCAGTTTGTCCAGTTGCCGCTTTATCAGGTTATGGTTCAACATTCAAATCGTCCTTATTTAGAGGTTTCAGGAGGGCGCGGGTGTTGTCGTGGTTATTCTTCGAAAAGATTCCAGAACAACGTCCGGTTATAATAGCCGTTGCTGTCCAGCAGGCCATCCACGAACAAAGACATGCGGCGAAATCCCGCGCTGCCGTCGGTGAACACCGCCGAATATCCTTCGCCGCTGTGGCTGTAAGTGCCGACAATGGTATAAACGTCGGCCGCCAGGGCCGCCCGCTTCTGGTACAGGCTGAGCTTGAGCTTGTAGGTAATGGCTACCGAACTTTCTTTGGTGGCGAAGAGCCCGCCGCGATAGACATAGGAGGTGTTGCACCCTTTGCCGAATTTATTGCTGGGGGAATTGTACTGATAATTCGGGTTATTGATTGCCGAACAGAAATACACCTGGGGATTTTTGATGATATCGGTGCCGCCGGTGACCGGCGAAGGGGGCGAACCGAAGAGCCGTCCCAGGTTGTCGCATTCGAAAATATTGTTCGCCGAATAGAACGGGCGATAGCTGAACTGCGGTTTCGAGCTTACCGCAGGATCGCAGTAAGTGGAATAAGGCAACACGTCGTCGCTGTCGCCGGCATACATTACGGCTCCGGCCCCGAGTTGTTTCAGGTTGCTGATGCAGGCTGATTTTTTAGCCTGTTCGCGGGCTTTATTGAGCGCGGGAAGGAGCATGGCGGCGAGGATGGCGATGATCGCGATCACAACCAGGAGTTCAATGAGGGTGAAAATCGCGGACTTGGGGAAATGTTTCCGATAAGGTACACCGGGGATGCGGGAACAGGGAAGATCATTGCAGGGTTGCGGTGATTGTTTCGTATTTATCATGGTCAAATCTCCTTTTTTAGCTTGATTGATCGTCAGGACAATACTGTTTGAACCTCTTGGGCGGGCGTTTGGCTTCGGGCGGAACGATATCGGCGAACGGCGTCCATTGTAATCCGCTGAACCTCGTCCGGGCATTCGTTGTTGTGCCCGTAATAATAACAGGCCAGGTGATCGGGGGCGGCGCAGTCGAAGAATCGTTCCAGTTCCTCCTCCAGTTCATGGTGGGCCGCGCCCGGAATCAGGATGTTTTCAATCAGAGCGAACGTTTTCTTGCCGGCCGCCGCGCATTCCCGGACCGTCCGCTGCCAACTGGAGCCCAGCGAATGCTTGTGGCGGCGCGGCGGCTCATGGAAATAACTCTGTTTAGAGAACACGCCGTCAAACCCGCAGTAATCAATCCCGGCGATTCCCGCTGCGCGTGCGGTGAAATATTCCGGCGACACCGGCATGTTGAACAGCGTTATGTCCAGGTCCGGTCGGACCCGGACCGCGGCGGTGAGCTCGGCCAGGAACTCGACGAAACTGTCCTGCGCCTGTTCCGGGGTCGGCACTCCGCCGAATCGGGCGATGGTGTCGGGATGCCGGGTGACGGCGGCAACCTGCTTGGGTTCGTCCCAGATGATGCCGTCGATATCGTATTCACGGGTCAGGATCGAAACGAATTCCAGCGTCCATTTCCGGAAAACGGGTGATTCGAGGCAGGCGGCCCCGGGGGATTCCGGCAGTTGGCATTCGGGGTGATCCACCAGCCACAGACACGGCATCAGCGGGGCTCCGGCGAAACGCCCGCCGATCCGGCTGGGAATCAGGTATACTTTCAGCCCGCAGTCATGGGCGTACCGGATTTGCAGTTCAATCGTTCGCCGGGAATATCGCATTTCGCTCTCGCTGAACGACAGTGCCACCGCGCCGAACCCATGGTCCCGCATATCCATGAAGCTTTCCCGCCACTGTCTGGGTATCACCGTCCAGTTTCCGTAACTCAAACAGTAGGCGGTCAGAATTCTTTTCTTGGCAGTCATTATTTTCTTTATCACTTTTGTTGCATTTTTTACACTATTGATTTATATTCCTGTTAATATAATACAGCCGGATCAAGCATTTTGGAACGGGTGAAGTATGGAAAAATCTCTCATAAATTTACAAAATTCGGTCAAATACCTGAGTAATCTGCCGCGCCGGATCAGTTCCCGGCTGCCGGTGGAACGGATCGGGTTTATTCATAACAAGACCGAGTGCATCGACCGTTACTTTATTCTGCCCAGCGTCATTCTGGTACTCAATAGTACGGGGGTGCTGGAACAGGATGGCGAACGGATTCCCCTGCGGGGTCCGTTCATACTTTGGAATTGGCCCGGGGAATATAAACGCTATTGGCCGGAATCCTGCTGGGATGAGCTGTATATCGGTTTCAATCCGGACGCGGAGAAGGAATTGCGGGCGTGTTATGATCCTGAATTTTTTCAGGACACGCCGCATGCGATTCGTTATCTCGAGAGCTGTATGAGGTATATTAATGACGTGCTGCTCCTGCTTCCCCACGCTGCCGCACCCGGGACCGCCGACCGCATCGATTCATTGGCGCGGATGATCCTGCTGGAAGCGGTTTACCCGCATCAGGAGGAGTTCCTGAGTCCGGTTGAAAGCGGACTGGTGAAAATCGCGGAATTTTTTCAGACGCACTACCGGCAGGACATCAATCTCGCGGAACTGGCGGTACAGTTCGGCATGTCCTATTCCACTTTTCAGCGTGCCTGGCGCCGTAAATATCCCGACTGCACCCCGAATCAGTATTTGCGCAATCTCCGCAACACCGCCGCGCTCGACTACCTGAACGGCAGCAATTTAAGCATGGGGGACATTGCGGCGGCGCTCGGTTTTAACAATCCGTTTTATTTTTCCCGTTTTTTTCACGACATGAATGGCGTCACCCCGAGCGAATACCGGAAAAACCTGCTCCGGCGTTCTAAAGCAGGTCGATGACGCCCCATACCGTGACGGCGGCGCCGACGGCGTACAGATACCAGGAGAAATATTCGAGCTTGCCCTTATTCAGTATTGTTACCAGCAGTTTTAGAGAAATCCACCCGACTACCGCCGAAAGCACAAATCCAATGAGCAGTTCCGGCGTGAACAGTGAAGCGGTGGTCATTTCCTTGTCTTTCAGTCCCGAAACCAATTCCAGAAAAGCGGCCCCGCCGATTGCCGGAATCGCCAGATAAAACGAGAACTTCGCACAATCCGCCTTGGTGATTCCCAGCCGGAGCGCGGCCGCGATCGTCGAACCCGAACGCGAAATCCCCGGCAGGATGGCCACCGCCTGGGCGAGTCCGATCAGGATCGCCTGTTTGAATGTCATTTCCCGGAGCGGGACCGGAGCTATGCCGTTTTCCCTCGCTTTCATGCCGAACCGGAGAAAGGTGGCCGTGATCAGGAAGCCGATGCCGCTGACCAGGATACAGGTGAAAAGAAAATCGTCGATTCCGGTTTTTTTATAGATGACCCCCACGATTCCCGCCGGGATGGTCCCTGCGATTACCAGCAGGATGGTTTTAAATTCCCGGTCGGTCAGGAGTTTCAGTAATGAATAGAAATAAAAAACCAGGATCGATACCAGGGTTCCGGCGTGCAGAACGATGCCGGTGGCGACGACGCTGTCCGGGTTGTAGCCGATCAACTTGGCAATGACGGCGAGGTGCCCCGAGGAACTGATCGGCAGAAATTCGGCAATGCCCTGAAATACCGCCATGAAAATAACGTCGAGAAGGTTTTCCATATTCATAAATAATGTTATCCGATGTGGTTGATGATGAAGTAACCCAGTACGGCGGCGAGGACGACCAGGAAGAGGATGAAAAAGGTCAGTTTGACCGCGCTCCATGGGCGTTTGCCCTGGACTTCGCCGGTACGGGCATTGACCAGAAAGACGTAGGTTTTGTTTTGGAATTCAAAATGATTTTCCCAGGCCGGCAGCAGAATCAGCTTGAACGAGATATTTTTATAATACGTTGACGCCGTTAGAATCTGCTGTTCGTCGCCGCCGATATCGAGGCGGATGCTTTCGCGGATAGTCGGTTCCATCAGTTTCTTGGCTTCTTCGAAACCGGCGGTCAGCGGCAGCGCGTAGCTCTGTTCCTGATGCCCGCGGATGTAGTCGGGCTGATATCCTTCGAGGGCGTCGAGTCCCCACGGGGTCAGTTCTTCGACCAGTTCTTCGGGCAGGGTGCGGTTGGCCGGGACCAGGAGATTTTTGAAATAGTCATAAACCGTTCCGGCGGCGGGATACCAGCGGGTACGCCGTTCGCGACGGGTTTTCTGGACGGTTTTGCCGTTTTCGGTCGTTGTGTAATTGACATCCACCCAATAATATTCACCGCGCCTCCCGGTATAGGATGTTACGGTATTGTCGTCATACGTCCAGTGCGGCATGTAGATGCCTTTGAATTTGCGGATACGGGCCTCGCGTTTGACTTTGTTTGGCATGAACCAACGTGAATTCAGCCATTTGCGGTAATGTTCGGCGGCTTCTTCGCGGCTGATTCTAAACGGCAGTACCGCAGTCGGACGGAGCGCGCGGGTACTGAGGGCCGCGGCGACGACCGGCGAATCGCAGTAGGGACAACGGTCGGCCACCACGTTTTCCGGGAGTTCGATATGAGCGGCGCAGTTGTCGCAGTCAATGGCGATGTGTTCGGTGGCTTCGGCGTTCGCGTCGAGTTCGGCCAGGACTTCGAGGTAGTCGGAACCGGATGGAACGAAATCCGGGTCGCGCAATACCGCCTGCTCCGTGCCGCAATGGGTGCAGTAAAGGCCGTGGTGAGCGGCGGAAAATTCAAGTTCGTTGCCGCAGTTCGGGCAAGGTTTATGTTGTTCCATCAATTTATCCTGAATTATGTGGATTATTTGTTCAGTATCATTTGCAACTTTTTCGCAAAGAAATTCAGGATGCAAAGCATCCGTATCGCAACGTGCCGCACCGAAGTTCTTTTATTTCCTTGCGGGAAAGTTGCAAACGATACTATTTACTAAATATAAACGCTGAATGGCAAGTTGACAAATCGGTTTCGACAGTTATTATAAACAACATGAAAACAAGGAGAGCATTTCATGGGCATATTGAATATTTTCAGAGGACAGTTCATCGACGTCATCGAGTGGCCGGAGGAGAATCCGCAGATACTGGTGCACCGCTTCGAGCGTCACAACAATGAAATCAAATGGGGTGCGAAGCTGATTGTCCGCCCCGGCCAGAAAGCCGTTTTCGTAAGCCAGGGACAGATCGCCGACCACTTTTCTCCCGGAACTTATACGCTGGAGAGCAAAAATATCCCGATCCTGACCACGCTTCTGAGCCTTCCTTATAATTTCAACTCGCCGTTCAAGGCCGAAGTCTACTTTATCCGTACCACCGAACAGCTCGACCGCAAATGGGGTACGCCGACTCCGGTAATGATGCGCGATGCCGACTTCGGCACGGTACGCCTTCGTGCGCGCGGAAACTTCTCTTATAGAGTAGGGGAAAGCAACGACATGCTGGGACGCTTCGTCGGGGCCCGTTCCGAATTCACCTGCGACGATATCGAATCGCAGAT
>CALABZ010000209.1 GCA_937888615.1 uncultured Lentisphaeria bacterium
CGAAATCCCGTTCAATCAGGATAAACGGAAAAGCGGCAAGAGCTCCTACAATTTCTTCTCGTATTACGACATGGCCATGACCGGCTTCGTCAATCATACGAAACTGCCGCTGCGCCTGGCCGTGTTCACCGGTTTCTTCCTGGGCGGAATCAGTCTGCTGATCGCGCTGGGGTATTTCATCTACAAACTGCTCTACTGGGATACGTTCAGCCTGGGGTTGGCGCCGCTGGTCATTGGTTTGTTTTTCTTTTCCGCGATTCAGTTGATTTTCATCGGCATCATCGGGGAGTATCTGGGGGCCGTCTGGACACAGGTCAAGGACAAGCCGCTGGTTATCGAAGAAGAAAAAATCAATTTTGACTGACCGGAGGCGCAACCCGATGACGGACGGACTGATCAGCATCATTATTCCGATATACAACGCCGGAGAATATCTCCCGCGCGCCATTGAGGGAATACTCGCCCAGGAAGAGGTCGAATTCGAAATCATCCTGGTCGATGACGGTTCCACCGACGACAGCCCGACCGTATGCGACCGTTATTCCGGGCTGAATTCGCGAATCCGGGTCATTCACTCCCCGAACGGCGGTCCTTCCGCCGCCAGAAATCTCGGGCTTGACGCCGCCGGCGGCGAATTCGTCTTTTTCATGGACGCCGACGACACCCTCGAACCGGACTCGCTGAAAACGCTCCGCAAAGCCATGGACGAAGACGGTAGCGACTGGGCCATCGGCGATTTCAAAGTTCTCAAAGACGGGGTGAACATCAGGGCGGAGGGGTATTTTTTCTCGTCGGACCGTTTTTTCGAGGAGAAAGAAATCCTGTCAACGGTGAAAGATTACTTGCGAAAGCCCCGCGGCGCGTCCGAATTCACCAACGTGTGGGGAAAGCTTTTCAAGGCCTCAATCATCCGCGACAACCATATCCGTTTCGATGAAACCCTGAAAACATGGGAAAACATGGTCTTTAACTTCGACTACCTCGAGCACTGTGTCTCCATGAGTTACGTGCACCGCCAACTGTACGATTACCATGACCACCCGGAGTTGATCTCCTGCGGGACCAGGGTATTCGAACAGCCGCTGGGCTTCGAAGAGGTTTTGAAAACCGCCGCCCGAATTCTGAAAGGATACCGGATGCCGGATGCCGAGGTCGAAGCGCAATGCCGCCATGCGGCGGTTTATTTCGCCGTCAAGACCCTGCTGATCTGTTTCGTCTTCCAAGCCCGGGGCAAATATCCGGACGTCGGGAAAAAACAACTGAAGCAGCTTATTCACCAAATGCTCGACGACGAGACGGTACGGCTCGGCCTGCATCACTACAAGCCTTCTGCGGCGGAGAGTTGGTTGCTGCCCCAATTAATGAGATACAGGCTTGTCTCCCTGATCTATGCAGTTTGCCGCTTCAAGGCCCGGCGGGTTCTGCGCAAAGAAATGAATTCCAAATGAGCGGCGGCGAACCGCCCCTATAGCGGAGCGTAAAATCAAGTCGCCGGATTCGCCAGCGGAATGAAGAGATTGCCGTAGAGCAGGCCGGGAGTTCCAATGGTCGGAGCAACAGTTGCCGGGGACAGCAGGATGTTGACGCCTCCGCTGGGTCCGGCTTGGTCAAACTCCTGGTAAAGCGCGGTTCGTTCGGCCTCCGGAAGAACCCGATTGTACATGCGCGGAGCCAGGATCGTACCGATGAATGCATCCTGGACCGCACTGCGCCAGTAGCCGCCGCCGATACTGATAT
>CALABZ010000210.1 GCA_937888615.1 uncultured Lentisphaeria bacterium
CGGGGATTGGATCATCGGCCCCGTGGAATTAGCTTCCGACCAGGAAATCATTATCGGTAAAAATGTCACCGTTCGCGCCCTCAAAGGCAGTTTCAAGGACAAAAATGATGCCCTGTTTACTTCGAAAGGCGGTAAAAATATCACTGTTCGCGGCTCCGGCAACTCCCGGCTGATCATGAATAAAAAGGATTACCAGAACCGGAAACTTTATGATCCCGCGGAATGGCGGCATATCTTCTCCTTTCTGAGTTGCGAAAACATCACCGTAAAGGACCTTAAACTGAGTTCGAGCGGCGGCGACGGCGTTTATCTGGGAGTCGGGCTGAACAGGGCGCATTTGTACTGCGACAATGTTTTGTTGGAGAACCTTGCCGTTACGGACCAGCACCGGCAGGGGATCAGCGTGATTTCGGCGCGGAACCTGACGATTCGGAACTGTTCGTTTGACAATACTTCCGGCACCCCGCCGCAGGCCGGCATCGATTTCGAACCCAATCGCGGCGGTGAACAGCTAACGAATATTCTGATCGAAAAATGCGGGTTTTTCGGGAACAGCGGCAGCGGCATTGAGTTTCTGCTGAACCATCTCAGCGAGAAATCCGAGCCGGTCTCGATCACTATAAAAGACTGCCGGATTGCCGATAACCGGAATAATCTTATACTCATGCAGGGCCGGAATCCGAACGTTCGAGGTCGGGTGGAATTCCTGAACTGCACTTTTACCGCCGGTAAAGGCAAGGGAAACGTCCGGGTGGACGGACTGGGCAAAGACTTCAGCGTTTTGTTCAAGGGCTGCACGATAAATACGGATGATTCCGCAGTCGGAAACGGGGCTTTCAATATTTCCTCCTCCTTGCCGGATGCCGGTAATATCGTGTTGGAAAACCTGAAGGTGAACGGTCCCGCCGCTCCGGTCAGCGTCAAGGCGACGGCGGGCAGCGCGCCGGCTCTTGGCAACCTGTCCGGCACGATTCTCCACAATGGACAGCCGTATGACTTGCCCGGGTTCGTCGCCGCTTACGAGGCTCACCGGCGACAGCTTGCCGCATTGAAAGATGCGACCGTCGATGTGAACACGCTCGTTCCCGCGCCCGGGACGGCGCGGGTGTCCGCATCCGGCAAATTCCCGCTTCGCGGCACCGGTTCCTTCCTGCAGTATTGCGAGGCGGGGAACAAATTTGAGTTGGAAGTCCGGCCGTTCCCGCTTGGCCGCGCCCGGAAAAAACAACTGCTATTGGTGACGGACCCGCAGGGGAAAGTCATCCGCAAACTGGAGCTGGATTCCGACGGCAAGGCGCATCGGATCGAGTTCACTGCCGAACTGACCGGCGTCTACCGGGTGCAATATGACACCCGGCGTGCCATGCTTTTTATCAAATCCGCCATGCCGGGGCAGGGATTGTCGCCAAATGGTGAACTCTGTATGGTGAGGCCCGCCGGACGGCTCTATTTCGAAGTTCCGGCCGGAGTGCGGGAATT
>CALABZ010000211.1 GCA_937888615.1 uncultured Lentisphaeria bacterium
AGCCGAGCGGAATCAAAGAGCGGACCGACAAGGCGCTTGAATTATTGGACGCGCTGGAAAAGTCCGGCTGTGACATCCCACTGGTCTCTGCCAATATCGACGAGGAACCGCTTGGGCGTTATTACCATGTGTGGGTTCAAGGCATTTCCCGGATCAATGAAGCCATGGTCCGTGCCGCCGGAAACAAAAAGGCTGAATTGTGGGCTTATTGCTGCTCGACCTCGAATCGGACGACCGTACAGCCGCGGGCTATGTTCGGATTCTGGGCTGCCCGGACCGGGGTCCGGGGAGTGGCGCAGTGGGCTTATCATGACGCCTGCGGCGAGTTCAGCGGCGACACCGACCGGTCACGCTGCTGTTTGTCGCGGGTGGGGTTGTCGCCGGACGGCCCTGTTCCGACTGTGAGTTGGGAAGCCACCCGCGAGGGCGTGACCGATTACCGGATCGTTCAATTATGCCGGAGCCTGATTGAGTGCCTGCGCAAGTGTCTCGCAAATGCCGAAACGGAAAAACTTCTGTCGGAGAGCGATAAAACGATGCAATCCGTATTGGATTCGGTTTCGTTTAATCTGTTCGCTCCGTTGGCGGGGTCCGGTTCGTTTGCAGACCGCAACGCATTCAGCCCGGTTCTCGGGCTGGGTGAACCGGAAACCATATTCGAACGGAAGCGGGCCGCCTTATGGAAACTGATCGGAAAGATCGATCTTTACTTAAACTCAAGGAGCAATCAATGAAAAAATGGTTCTACGGAATGGGAGCGGCAATTCTACTGAATGCCGCCGGAGCCGGAGTCGTGGCCAATGGCGATTTCGGACAATGGAAAGACGGCCGCCCCGTCGGCTGGGAATTCAACGAGGGGACTTATGAACAGGAGCCGTTGTTCAAAATATCCGGCGGCTATGCCCTGCGTATGAAAACGCCGACCGAGCAGAAAGACTTATGGCAGAATAACACCGTCCGCCAGCGTCTCGAGCTTGAGCCCAATACCGAATATACGCTGGAGATTACCGCGGCCAAAGACGACACCGGAACATTTCAGTTCGACGTCATTCCGCTGGTGAACGGCAAACGTCAGAAAGGCATTGCGTATTTCAACCGGTGGGTATGGGGATTCCCCTACAGCACGTTCAGCCGGACGTTTACAACCGGGCAGGGGCGGGACTATCTGCTGGAAATACGTCACTTTGGAATGGCGGATGCCTACTGTTATCTGGATAAAGTCGCAATCCGCAAGACGAACGCAGCGTCTGAAGCCGTTCCACCAGGACTTTACACAATGTCGGCCATGCGGTATTTCGACGGCAAGCTGACAGAAGCCGCAATTCCGCTCAACACGCTGGAATTCGTTATCACCCGCAATGAAACCGAATCTACGCTGGTGCTCTGGAAAACACCGGCGGCATGCCGTCAGGCGGTTCTCCGTGTGAAATCGGGTTCCGAAGGAATGGTTTCAGTTCGCAACCTGATTGATTCGGTTTTGCCTCCGGCCAAGCCGCGTTCCGCAGGGACTGACGAAGTCCTAGCCTGGCAGGTGTTCGTAAAAACAACGCCGGACTTGAAGCCGGGTGTTTACAAGGCGGAACTGGAGCTGGTCGCGGATGGCAAAACGGTGCGGGACATCCCGCTTAACTTCCGGGTTGTGGATGTGACTTTGCCGCCGCCGGAAATAACATTCCTGCTGTATCATTCGGAAAGTTATATGCCGGAACGTTTTATCACCCCGGAACTGCGGGAGCTTTATTACCGTGATTTGGCCGAGCACGGCATGAACACCATCACATTGTATAACAATCCGCAGAACGGTAAAGAAGCGGACTTCCGGTACAATTATTCGTCTGATGAAAAACTGATTCCCGAAAAATTCCGGGAGCACAACGATAAAATCGATCCGCTGAAACGCTACGACCGGGTGCATTGGCGAAAAATTTATGATCTGGGACTGGAAGCCCAGATGGAGTTGGCCGCCCGCCACGGGCTGGTGAACAAACAGCATCCGATTCTGTGGCTGCCGGTCAAGCCGGGAAACTACGGTTTTGGCGGAATGCCGGCCCCGGCGTTGAAGGATGCCCTGCGTCAATGGCGGGCGCATGAGAATTGGCCGGAGCCGTTGTTATATGTTATGGATGAACCGTATGACCTGCCGGAACGGATCGCGGGAGCACTGGCGATTTTTCGCAATCTGGAAGAGAATAAGGTGGAGGTACGTACCGTCACCGCGCATCCGCATCCCGATATCCTGGGGCGGTATTACGATGTCTGGATCCTCGGTTCCGCTCAAGTAAACGCCAGCAATATGAAGAAAGCCCTCGAAATGAAACGGGATTTATGGAGTTATAATTGCGCGGTTCCGAACACCAACGCTCCGTTTTTCCGGGCCATGTACGGGTTCTGGGCCTATCAGAACGAATTGAAGGGAATTGCGACATGGGCATATTATGACGCCCGCGAGAAATTTGTCGAACAGCCCGACGGCTCCATCCGCGATGACAGCAATCGCCTGTCACGGGTCGGTCTGAGTCCTTCCGGGCCGGTTCCGACGGTCGCTTGGGAAGCCACTCGCGAGGGGACCGAAGATTATCGCCTGATCCAGCTTTATCGGGACTTGATGACGCGTTTGACTTCGGCACGCCAGAATGCATTGGAAAAAGCACAACAGTCCCTTTCCGATGCCGACCAGCGGGCCATCGCCAAATGTGAACAGGCGGTTTACCGAAAAAAGACCCCGGATACACCGCTTCCGAGCTGGAGCGCCGATACGCCGGAAAAGGCGGCCGCCGAAAAGGACTACCTCCGTTATCTGGAATTGGACCGCGTTTACCGTTCCTGTAAACAGGGGCAACGCCTGCTTGACGCTGTCGGATCTCTCGCTCCCGCCGGGCGCTATGTCGATGAATCGGTATTGCGTACCTGGTATCCGGACCTTGGCGAGAACAACGCCCCCGATGACGCCGAACAAAAACGCAAGATGCTGCTTCTGTATGTTATTCGTTTGCAGAACGCTTTGAATGAATAAAATCAGGTAAAAAGAAAGGCGGGACCGGAGTTTTCCAGTCCCGCCGTTTTTTTTGTCAAGGAAGGGGGCTTAGAGCTTGCGGGCGCCGTCCACGAAGACCGCTGACGGAGAGAAATCATCCTCCAGGATCAGCACATCCGCGGCGTATCCGGTTTCAATCTTGCCGACGCCGGGCAGGTTCAGTGCCTGCGCTTGCGCCCAGGAGGTCGATTTAATCAACTCCTTCAACGGATAACCGGTGATTTCATAGACATTGCGCAAGCCGGTGTAATAGAGCAGGGTACTGCCGGCGAGAGCGCCGCTTTCCAGCCGGGCCGCGTCGCCTTTGACAATCACGTTCATGCCGCCGAGGTCGTATTGGCCGTCCGGCATTCCGGCGGCGCGCATGGCATCGGTGATCAACTGGACGTGTCCGGCGCCTTTTACCTTGAAGACCAACTTGATCATTTCCGGGCAGATATGAAGTTTGTCGCAGATCAGTTCGGCGAACGCTTCATCATGCAGCAGACCGGCGCCGACCATGCCGATATCGCGATGGTGCAAAGGCGTCATCTGGTTGCAGAAATGCGAGAGATTCTTGAACCCGTAACGGCTGGCGTTCTGGTAGTCCTTGTAGGAGGCGGCGGTATGGACGCAGGATGGAGTGATGCCGAGGGCCAGCAGTTGCTGGGTAAACTCAAGCGCACCTTCAACTTCCAGCGCATAGGAAACTTTTTTGACCGGGAAAATAGCGTTCAGCCGTTTGACCATTTCAATGTCCGGCTTGCGGACGAATTCCGGGTTTTGCGCGCCGAGGCATTTGGGATTGATGAACGGTCCTTCCAGGTGAACCCCGGCGACCTTGGCTCCGGTGGGGGCCTTCATGTATTCGGCGGCGCTCCGCAACGCGGCGCTGAGTTGTTCCTCGCTGACGGTGAGGGTGGTGCCGAGAAAGGAGGTCACACCATCCTTGATCTTGTCATTACCGATGGCGTTCATGCCCTCCTGGGTGCCGTCGCAGAAGTCATAACCGGAACGCCCGTGAAAATGGACGTCGATAAAGCCCGGTACGACCATTTTGCCGCCGGCGTCGACGGTCTGGTCAACAACGGGAAGGTTGTCATTGTCCAGAAAGACGGCGGCGATTTTCTTGCCGTCGAACAGGACCGCACCGTTCTGGATGTCAACATCGGGCGAAATGATATGGGCGTTTTTAATCAGTGTCGTCATGGGAGCACCTCCTCATTTATTTGATTTCGGGCAGGCTGGCGGCAATGACCGCCTGGCCGTGACGCTTGAATTGTTCGTCGGGAATCCGGAACGTGATTTGTTTCGCCAATTCCGGGAATTCGGTTTTCAGGGTTTCTTCGGCGACTTTCAGTATGATTTCGCCGCCTTCACCGGAAGTGACGCGACCGAGGATCAGGAGGTTGCGCAATTCATAGAAGTCGGCATAATGCGCAATCGCATAACCAAAACAGGCGCCGATGGTGCGGTAAATCGCGGCCGCCCGCTGATCGCCCTGTTCCATCAGTTTCTGGACTTCGACCAGACGTTCGGGAAACTTCATTTCGGCGGGGAAATCAAGTCCGGCTAACGGGGCCAGCCGGGCCACACCCTGTTGAGAGAAGAATTGAACGCCGCACCCTTCATCTCCGGACCATTCGTCAACCGGACCGTTTTCACGGTAATCGACGGGGGTGAAGGCGAGTTCGTCGAGCCAGTCGGTGATGTTGCCGGACAGATTGACGTAACCGGCGGCCAAGCTGGTGCCGAGGGAAATTCCCAGCACGCCGTTGCACTTCATCGACATGGCGGCGGCGAGGGCGGTGACTTCACCGTCGTTGGCCACGATCAACGGCACGTTGAATTTTTTCTGCACATCGTTGAAAATATTGACGACTTTGGCGGAGAAGTCTTCTTTGCTGACGCCGCGGAACAGCGACGCGATACGCGGCTGGTTGTCCACGAGCACCCCGGCGGAACTGCCGCCGATGCTGTCGAGGCGGGGCAGGTGGGCGGCGGCGCGTTCGATGGAATCAATGATTCCGGCCTTATGATAGTCCGGGTCTTTTTCGAAATAGGGGTCCCAGCGGACTTCTTCGGTGAAGACAACTTCGCCGTCCTTGACCGCGGCGCATTTACGGTCGGAGCCGCCGAGGTCGAACCCGATGCGGCAGCCTTCCATGTGTCCGCCGAGGGCGACTTCGATTTCTTTTGATTCGGGGGCTTCGCCGAACGGTACGCTGACCACTTCGAACGGGCGTCCGTAGATGCGTTCGCCCATGATTTCAAAGTCAAAAGCGCGTTTGCCGTCGGCGGAATAAATCTTCGCCAGTTCAGCGGCCACTTCGGGAGCGCCGGCGATGACGACGCGATAGCCGCCTTTCATCCAGAGCATGAATTTGACGATCCGCTCGACGTACTTGACGTTCAGCTCCCGGTACTGTGCGTCATCCGGAAAAATTTCAGTGGGATAGGTGGAACAGGTGCCGTTGGGGCGGTTCAGGGCAATGACGATTTTGCGTCCTTTGCCGGTGGCGGCGACGGCTTCGCGAAATGCGCGGTTCCACAATACGGCCGGAACGAATCCGGGATCGAGTTCGGGCTTGACAGCCGGTTTAATTTCCAGAATCATGGCAAATATCTCCTGTTTTGTATTTTTGATTTTACAATAATAAGAATACCTCCAAATCCTTGAAATTGCAAACTTGCGTAAACATTTACGCATGATTTTCTACCAGCTCACTGAGATAATACCGTTCCGTAAATGGAAACGTTTACGCATTGATTGTACAAAACCCGTTTTTTCTGTTCGGGCCGGAAATTATTTTGATTTTTCCTTTTCTGCTATTATCGACCGCATCAGGTTCCAGACCCGCCGGTGGTTGATCCAATCCACCCTGCCGCTCTTGATGTCGTAAACTGCGCCGACGACGAGAATTTTGCTCTGTTGCGCTTTCTCAAGAATATAAGGACTACCGTTGAAAAGTTTGCGGATCGCCTCCATGACATGCTCTTCCGCACATCGGTCCGCCAATGCTTTGCCGCGCAGATGGGGATTTTCCTCTCGCACGCGGTCCACCAGTTTGCGGACCGGCTTGACAAAGTCGATGATGCTTGCCGGGAGATCACTGGCGGCTTCCTCATTCAGTGCGGCCTTGATCAGCTCGCATTCGTTGTGTCCCATGATGATGATCAGCGGCGTGGAGTAATGCTTGGTGCTGTAATCAATGGCGTCGATTTCTCTTTTGCCGCAACTGTTGCCCGGAGTGCGGATCACACAGGCGTCCATTACTCCGAGATCGAAGATCAGTTCGACCGGTACCCGTGGGTCCGTACAGCTCAGGATCGTGGCAAACGTATAAAGATCGGGGTTATGTTCGGCCGCCAGTTTGCGCCGTTCCGCATCCGTGTGGGGGTGGATGAGTTGGCCGGAAATGAAACGGGCGTTCCCGCGTTTGAGGTTTTCCAAAAGCGAACGCGGCGGATCTTTGGCCAGAAAGCGGTCCTGCCCGAATGCCGGGGGCAGGGACATACCTGTTATTAATATAATGAGCGATAATACGATTTTCATAATTCCAGCCTCCGTTAACTACCAAAGAGGTAACATAACACGGAATTATGAAAATCCAAATTATTTTTTAAAAACAACTTTCCGGTTCAATCTCGATTTGGGCGGTCAAGACCCGGAACGGCGACGGCAGTTCAAAGACGTTGTCGCCAGCCGGAATGAGGGGTTGCTCAAATTCAATGCGGAAATAGTCAGGAAACCGCAGTTTCGTTCCGGCGGGAATTTCCTCTGACCATTCCAGCCGCAACCGGTGATTCCGGCAACTCATGGAGAAGGTTCCAAAAAGAGAATAAAGGCCATCAATCAGAAAAGAGTCGCGGTCGAGAAACTCGAAAGGGGCGATTCCGCCGAACAGCAATATCTCGTTCCCACCATATTCATAATATAGCGTATCCATCAGAAGTTCGAGCTGGCGTCCGTTGCCGCTGGCGTTCGGCTGCCACGGCGTGTAGGCGGAATTGGTCAATGAATAGCGTTCCTGGGTCAGATACAGGTCGCGGCTCATCCCAAACCGCAGCAAAGCGGAGGCGGCACACCAGGACTTTTTCCACTCGCCGTTCTGCATATAAAACAGGCTCATGCCGACTTCTCCGGTGCTTACATACATGACATCTTCATCCATCGGCGCGCAGAAGAATCCGTCGAATTCGTGTTTTTCCTGGTAAGCGGTCAAGGCGCGCATCCGGGTGTCGCACGGCGAAATCAGGCCGCAGTAATGAAAATTAAAAGCTCCGGCAATCACCTTGAATTTCCGGGCTATTTTACCCTCGTTGTTCATTTTACGGTCGATAAAACCGTTGCTTTCTGTGATGAATTTGATCGCTTCGTCAATATCATGACGGTAGCACTCAAATTCACAGCTAACTTCATCCGCCTCCGGGTGTGCGATTGAATTCAGTAATGCGGCGAATTCACCAAGCCCCCGGCAGGTCCAACTGTCCGTGAAAGCGATCACGTAACCGAAATCACCGTCGGTGGCGCAGGCTTTGGGCATCAGCCCGTGAACGCGGGAGCGCGAACCATCGGGCAGGGGGGCGCGGGTGGCCCGGATTTCGCCGATGATCCATTTGGCCGCCCGGAGCATCGGCGTCAGATAACGTGACTGAAAATCCCGGTCGTGCGAGTACCGCAGGTACAGGGAGGCCAGAAGCAGCGCGGACCCGGTGGCGTTGGCCCAGCGCGGTCCGGTGGTGCCGACCGCCCCCTCCAGCGAAGTGAATTCACCGACCGGAGGACAACCGCCGTCTTGCAAGGTAAAGAAAAATTCCAGCACCCGCCGGGCTTCGGTAAAATATCCGAGCCGCAGCATCGGACGCAGCATTTCCATCGCCTCCCACACCCATACCCAGAAGCGTTCGCTGCTGCCGCCCTGACATGGCTGGAGAATATTGCCATATTTGCCGTTCTTTTTCAAGAGCAGTTGGGTGTTGCACAGTTGAAGCGCGCTGAAGATATCATTGAGTTCTCCATTGCCGAAGTCGATTTTCGGGTACTGGTTCAGTTTGTCACGCCAGATGTTCAGTCCTGTTTCGGCGGCGTGTTCATAGTTTGTGCCGGCGCCAGGGAGGGGACCGGGTTCCGTCCGAAAAACCAGCGTGAATTCGCGGACTTCTTCCGGTTCTAGCTCGGCGCTGAAATGCATGAAGTCCGAACCGTTTTTCAGCCGCATGGCCGGTTGAACATAGTAGGGGACTCCGCAACTGAACGCCGTATTGTAGTTTTCGTCGGTGTAATGAAAGGATTCCTCGAAGTCAAAGTGGAATCCGTCCGGATGAATCTCTGCGAAAGCCCCGTTCGGCCCGGTCAATATGTGTTCATGGCACCAGACGCGCTCCGCCTCATAATCATAATGGGAAGCATCCCAGCGGAATTCCACATAATGATAATCGAATACCTTGCGTTCGACCGGATATCCGGCTTTGCAGCGGATGTGGACCGGACGGCGGGCGTCGCTTTTATTGACGGCGCGACAGCGAATCAACAGCAGTTTGTCCGGCGTCGCGCAATAATCCAACTCATAGTGGATATCGTGTGCGAAGTATCGGGCGTTCATCTGCGGGTAACGCTCCTCGCGTCGACGCAGGCGGCTGAGCCGGAAGTCAGGGACAAAAGGGGCCTCGCCGAAGGCAAAGCTGACCAGCAGTATCCGCAAATTCATAATTTTGTCGTGATCTTCCTGTTCTTTGCCAATGCCCGGCAGGATCGGCATCGTATAGGTGTTCAGCGCCGCGTCGCAGAAAATCAGGTGTTCCGATTCCGGCAGGTTCAGCGGCATGTGGATCGAATACGGGGAAGGGCCGCTCAACTGTTTCAGGTCGCGGATTTGCGACCAATTGAGTTGATTGACATTGGTAAAATCGTATTTCCGGTTTATCATATTTTTCCTCCGTGAAGGCTTGATTTCAGTAAACATATAGAATATAATAGTAATATTGAAATTTATAAATAGTAAAGTTCGCAAAAACCATATACAATCCGGCAAAAATGAAACATTTCTATTATTATTACGAATGGAAAGACCGTCCGATGCCGTTCCCTTGTCTGAAACGGGCGCGGTACTTCTGTGTGAACGGCCCAAACCAGGCGGCTCATTATTCGGTCAATTTGCCGTACTGGGTCATGGATATTGCCTTCAATAACGAAGGGGCGGGCTGGAAATTAGCGGACCGGGACGAATGGGAGTCCCGCGCGATCAATGAACTCCACCTCTACCCGCCCGGCACCAGATTTGAAACCCGGCATGAGGCGGGGGCCATGCGGCATTCCGCATTCATTCAGTTTACGAACGGGGAATCCTGCGGGCTTAATGACTTGTACCGAAACGGCCAGCTTGTCTATAAACTTAATGAGACCCCGCAGAAAATGATCGAGCTGATGCAGAAAATAGC
>CALABZ010000212.1 GCA_937888615.1 uncultured Lentisphaeria bacterium
GTTCCCGGCAGGCAGTTTATAAATACTTTATGCTCCGGATTCGGATCAATGCTTTTAATAATGCTGATCAGCCATCCTACTCTTGAATAGTGCACCAGATCCGGCTCGTCCGCCAAATGATACCCCCATAATGCCGGACTTTTCCGGTCAACGCCTTTGACCGCGTCGGTTAACTTCCGAATCAGTTTGTAATTCAATGCCCGGTCATACGGCGGCCACCACAACCCGAGAAATTCTTTTCGCCGCAATACACATGATATACTTTTAAGATTAAATTTTTCCGCCTGACTGAGCGGTCCGCCCATAACCAGATTAAAATGACAATCTTTGATCAGTTGATATTGCTCATCGGTAATCGCCTTTTCATAGAGGTCGGAACCGTAGAGATAACTGAAAGACCAGAAAGTAATCGGGAAAATATCCGCCGCATGAACTTCGTCAGCTTTTTTTACCTTTGCTTTTATTACGACTTTACGGCCTTTTGTAACCTTGATGCTTTGGCTGACTGGAGCGGCAAACCATACTTTTACATATTTATTATTGGGGGTTGAAACTAGATTTTCCGACGCCATTTTCCACCCCTTGGGCAAACCGTTTGCGTCCAATATTTCAAAATCCCCATTTACAATCTCCGCCCCTTCGATTTCCACCGCATCATAATAATTCCAAATCGGTTCAAGTTGCGTGGAGCCTTTGGGTTGGTGCCAGAGGCCTTTTAACGAAATGATCACCGTACCGTCTTTCCCCGGGGTAAACGCCACCGTATAATCTTCCCAATCTTCTTTTTCCAGTTCGTGACTCAAGGTATGCAAATAGAAAGCCCTTTCATCCCCCGCCCAAGCCGGATTGTAACCTCTGCCATCCCTGGAAACGCCGTTAAGCTTTAATGGTATCTTTTCTGCTTTTCCGTCAATATCCATCCCCGCTCGCGGCAATGGAGGCGTCCCCCAGGTATTGAGCATTGTACATGAAATCCATAGCATCATCAATAGTTTCTTCAACATAATAATTCCTTAAGTATCTACTAGATTTTATCAGAGTATTAATTGGATTTTAAAATAGTTTTATTCAGAAAATCCCGGACAGAACAAGTATCGTTTTATTCATCAGCAATTCTTTTTTGGGTTAAAATTCATACCCCGGAATCTGGTAAACGCTTTTTATCTTCATTTATTGTTTGAAGTTGGAGAAATAAGTCATGATCAAATTGAAATATGAACCGTAACCCGCATATTTGTATATTTTCTTTTCCGTGTCCTGATACCATTTAATATGACCGTCCGACCAGAGAATATTGTAGCCGTCTCCGTGGGTATAATCTTTTACCGGAGTTTGAGCCCGGCCGTTTGCCGTATAGGAGCAGCCGTCCGAGATAATGGGTTCGCTGTTTTTCAGTAGTTTAACCGCCAATGGCTGTCCGCTTCCGCCATATCCGTCACCTTCCATCCAGCCTCTGTAATCATAGTAGGAGAATGAATATGGACATGTTCCGGCAATAATCGCACTTGCCTGTACTTCCAGGGATTGTCCGCTATAAAGTCTGGCGTTATTCCGCATATAAGACGGGCAGAAAAAGATTTTTACGGACGATATGGGAATATAACTTCCCAGCAGGTATCCCATTCCGGTTTTCGTCGATGCGTGAACGATATAATTATTACCGCCCCAGCCGCTGTATCTGCAGTAAGGATAATAACCGTTATAGTCACCGGTATAGGATGAAGCGGCGAATCCTATTTGCTTTAACTGACTAATACATTGTGTGATATATGCTCTGTCCCGTGCTTTGTTAAGGGCCGGCAGCAGCATGGATGCGAGAATTGCTATTATTGCTATTACGACAAGAAGTTCTATAAGTGTGAAATTCTTTATCATTTGTGAGATTTTGGAATGAGTAAGTTGCTTGCTCTGAAAAAAACTGTTTTTCCCTTCAGGCGGATCATGTTGGACCATTTGCCGATTCATAATAGATAGCTCCATTATTTATGGTTATTTTTACTGGTAGCTCTTCTTGAGATACCCCGAATACGTAGAAATTATACTCCATTGTGTTTCTGTTCATACACCTCCATGGCTAACTTGGAAATTTTATTGATTACATCTTTTGATTTGTTCAATTGCGTCATTCAAATCCATCAACCCCGTAAAATGTTTCGCCAAAATGGTATTTATCTGGGGACCGGTCCACCAAATCATTGGATCCAATTGGGGATAATAACTTCTAGCATCAAAATCAAGCGTTTTTTCGGGCAATGACAACCGCTTTTTTTGTTCCTCTATTACTTCATTACGAACCGCCAGCCAGCACGGAGTATCGTCCGTTAATAGAGACTGCGCTTTTTTGCCGGACAGAAACGCCAGTAATAAATTTGCTTCCTCCGTATGCTTTGACTCTTTTGGAATTGCCCCCAAATGCATCCATTCACAGAGAAATCCATCTTTCTCCAACGGCAGATTGATGGTGGTGGTTTTTGGGTTATTACTTTTCATGTCAGGATATATCGACCAAAAGTTCGGACAAAAAAGAGATTTTCCCGCCATGAAATCCGAAAGATGCAGAGTCGGTTTTCTCGATAAATGATGTTTCCGAATATACGGTTTTATTCCATTAATAAAAGCTTTAAACTTATCCGTGTCAAAGCCGATGGAATCGCGTTCACGGTACAATGTCAATCCTTCCAGCGCGGCATGATAAATAAAGCCCAAATAATCGGAGCCGATAATGTCTCCGCCGCTTTGCTTTTCGACCATAGCGCCAAGTTTGAAGATATCATAACCGCTTTTAATCTGGTCCGCGGTTATTCCATATTTTTCCATATGCTCCGCATTGGCGTACAAACATGATGTTGTCCGAAGCAATGGAACGCCAAGTAACTTGCCGCCAACTTTACATGAGTCTAGTGCGCCCGGGATCAGTTCGTCTGCCGAAAATCCCAATCTACTTAGCTGTTCCAGGTCGACTTCCGCAAATTTATCATGATCAATATTCAGCTCATAAGTTTTATTAATGATCAGGTCAAACGGCTCGTCATCATTGCAATCGGTCGTTACACTGATAAATGGATATTCAGCCATAAAGAGCTTGATAAGCTCTTTCCATTCACGCTCTTCCGGTAAGCATTTTACCCGCAACTTTTGGGTTTCAAGCGCGCCAATATGCGAAATATGCAACATCTTGCTATCGCTGATTTTCTTAGGCTTACTGATGTTAATTTCTTTAGCTTCAGGTTCGCATCCCTGATGATTTATATAAGTGCCGGAACCGGGAATATTATAAAGATAGTTTTTACGAATTAACCTTTTAATAGCTTCACGCACTTGGGCCCGGGGAACAGAATACAGTTCAGCTAGTCTCCGTTCGGACAATAACCGAACGGTTTTATTTCCAACATGAGTTTTGTTCTTTATCTCTTTCAGTATTTCTTCTTCAAGCTCTGAAATTTTATCTGTAACTTCTATCATTGCTATAATGTCCAAATTTAATGATTTCTATATTTCTATTATAACCGGTTGTAACCGGTTTATCAATAGGGCAAGTGATTTTTTTTGAAAAAAATATGTCTCTTCAACAGAATTTACGGGTAAACTGCGGTTCGGGCAGTTCTCCCAACTGGTGATATAAGCATATTTTCGCTATTTTAATGGTTCTGAATCCAAAAGATTTTCTGATAGTCAGATTTGCGGTTCATACCCTCGATAATCCCACTGTTATACTGCTTTGGGGCCCGGAAATAATTCAAGATAAGCTCCCGGTGATTTTGCAGCCTCTTCACCAGATTTTTCATCGGTTCGAGCCGGCTTTGAGCAGGGCATGACACCATTGGTCTCATACCTGTCCTAACAATTTTCAAAACGGCGTAATCTCCTGATTGCGCCACCTCATTTTCATCTATTTTACTCAATTTTTCAAAAGTAGCCCCCTTGTTTTCAAACCTGCTGTCCTAAAAAGCGAATTCCGGTTGAAAACTCTCCGGCTCCGGCGGTTTTGTGAACGGTTGATTCAGCCATGTAACGAAATCAATCCCGTTCAAATTCCATTTGTATAGCATTTCGTAATCAAGATATCCGCGATCGCAGACAACCATACTGTCGCGCGGCAAATCCATGTGCCGTGCGCTGGTGAGTTCATGGACACCGGTAGATAGCCGTCATGATCCAGCAGCAGATTGAGCTTGATCGCAATATACTGTTACGGACAAATTTGCTCCACTTTTTTTCTATTCTTTAAACGTTTGTCGGGACAGGTGTGATGTCACGTATCAATTCTCAGGATATATTATGCCCCCACTTGCCGAACCGGAACAAAAACGCCTTTTTCCGCTGACTCTTTGGCTGCAAGACAAGTATAAACACTTTGCAGACCATCGTGAATGGTAGTGCGACTGCAACGGTTTCCCTTCATTATTCCGATGAAATCATACGCCAGTCCAAATCTCCCCCAAAATGACTTATGCCTTCTCCAACCTTTATCGTATCGCGCATAGGCGCATGGTGTCTTATGTACTTGAGGTCATTCCGATACCAGTCGAAATCATTGTAGCTATGGGATATACTTGAAGGGGAATTTGATTTTCAAGCAATTGCGGATGGCTATCCTGAAATGCAGGACTACTATAAATTGCAAATATTTATACCGAGGTAATTTCAAAAGTATTTAATTCGTAAGGGTAGAAAAAAGTGGTAGACGTTTCATCTTAAGCTCTGGAATATCAACCCGGAGGAAAAATGAACGATCTGCCCGAGTTATACTTTACGATGGAAACGTATCTTTTTCCAATGGTGGAAGAAGAAATTGGCGAATTAACCGCGAAAAT
>CALABZ010000213.1 GCA_937888615.1 uncultured Lentisphaeria bacterium
CCGTCAGCCCCAGCGCCATCGTTGAAGTCGGCGGCAATATGAAGTTCGACCAGGACGTGCCCGCCGACCTTGAACCCGCCGACCTCGATCCGTATTTCGGCCCCGGCCCGCGCACGGTCCTGCTGGCCGCCAGCACGCACCCCGGTGAGGAAGAGTTGATCGCCCGCACCTGGCAGGAAATCCCCGGCCTGAAATTGGTCATCATCCCCCGCCATGCCGAACGCGGCGGCGAAATTGCCGAAATGCTGAAAAAGCAGAACATCAACTTCTGCCGCCGTTCCACTGGCGACACACCGTCCGCCCCGGTCGACTGCCTGCTGGCCGACACCACCGGCGAAATGCTGAAATTCATGCAGGCCGCCGATATCGTCATCATGGGCAAAAGCCTGGCCGGACAGGACGAAGGCCACAACCTGATCGAACCCGCATTGCTGGGCAAACCGATTGTCACCGGCGCCGTACTGAAAAATTTCCGGCAGGTGCTGGAAATCCTGAAAAATGCCGACGCTCTGGCGTTGATCCGCCACGACGACGAATTAAAAGAAACCATCGCCGGACTCCTGGCCGACCCCGTCCGCCGCCGTGAACTCGGCACCCGGGCCCGGGCCGCTATCGCCGAACACAAGGGAGCCACCAAACGCAACATCGAAAAACTGGAGGAACTAATCCAATGAGCATAACCCAGATCGCCCGCGCCAAAGCCGGAGAAATCACCCCCGCCATCCAACGGGTGGCGGAACGCGAAAATCGCGATCCCGAATTCATCCGCGAGTGTGTCGCCGCCGGTAAAGTCGTCATCCCGGCCAACATCAACCACGCCAAACTCGACCCGATCGGCATCGGTCGCGAACTTTATACGAAAATCAACGCCAATATCGGCAATTCGGCCCTGTCAAGCTGTCCGCGCCAAGAACTGGAGAAACTCCATCGCGCCATTCATTACGGCGCCGACACAGTCATGGACCTCAGCACCGGACAGAATATCGTCCAGATCCGCCGCAGCATCCTCGACGCCAGCTCCGCCCCCATCGGCACCGTGCCGGTTTACGAAGTTCTGAGCCGCGTCAAAAACGCCATGGAACTGACCCCCGAGCTGATCCTCGACGTGATCCGCGAACAGGCCGAACAGGGCGTGGACTACATCACCATCCACGCCGGACTCCTGCGCGAACACGTTCCGATGGCCAAAAAACGCCTGCTCCGCATCGTCAGCCGCGGCGGTTCGATCATGGCAAAATGGATGCAGGTGCATAAACAGGAAAATCCGTTCTATACCCGTTTCGACGACATTCTCGAAATCTGCGCCAAATACGACGTCACGCTGTCGCTGGGCGACGGCATGCGCCCCGGCTGTCTGGCCGACGCCAGCGACGAAGCCCAGTTCGCCGAACTTGAAGTTCTCGCCTCGCTGGTCCAGCGCAGCCGCGCCGCCGGCGTTCAGGCCATGGTCGAAGGCCCCGGCCATATTCCGCTCCATGAAATCGAAATGAACATGAAGAAGGAACAGGAACTCTGCGACGACGCGCCGTTCTACATCCTCGGTCCGGTGGTCATCGACTGCGCCCCGGGTTATGACCATATCACCAGCTCCATCGGCGCCACCCTCGGCGCATTCCACGGCGCGGCCATGCTTTGTTATGTGACCCCCAAGGAACACCTGGGGCTCCCCAACGCCGAAGACGTCCGCAATGGTGTGATCGCCTACAAGATCGCCGCCCATGCCGCCGACGTGGCACTTCAGAAACCCGGCGCCCGGCTCCGCGATGACGCCATCAGCCAGGCCCGCGCCGACTTCGACTGGGAAAAACAATTCGAACTCGCCCTTGACCCCGAACGCGCCCGCGAACTCCGTCAGGAAGCGCTGAACGAAAAAACCGGGCATCATCCGAACGAAGGCGACAACCGTTTTTGTACCATGTGCGGCCCGGATTTCTGTTCCATGAGAATCAGCCGCGAACTTTGATTGCATCTTGACTAAAACGGTAGTATATTATAAAAGTTAAAGAGGTTTGAAGCTTATGAGAATGAGTAAAATGGTCGGGCGCCGGCTGAAAGAAGATCCGAAAGACGCCAAGACAGTCAGCCATCAATATTTATTGAGGGGCGGATATATGCGTATGGTATCCACCGGCATTTATTCCATTTTGCCGCTGGGCTACCGGATCATCGCCAAAATCGAACAGATCATCCGCGAGGAAATGGACGCTGCCGGCGGCCAGGAAGTCCTGATGCCGGTGGTCCTGCCCGCCGAACTCTGGGAAGAATCGGGCCGCTATCAATCGGTCGGCTCCGAGCTCCTGCGCTTCAAAGACCGCAACGGCAAGGATATGCTGCTGGCCATGACCCACGAGGAAGCGATCGTCCATCTGGCCCGGACCGAAGTCACCAGCTATAAACAGCTCCCGGTCATGATGTACCAGCTCCAGACCAAGTACCGCGACGAGGCCCGCGCCCGCGGCGGCTTGATCCGTTGCCGCGAATTCACCATGAAGGACGGCTATTCGTTTCACATCGACCAGGCCGATCTTGAAAAATATTACGAAGTGATGCATCAGGCGTATGTCAACATCTTCCACCGGCTCGGCATGACCGACGTCGTTTCCATCGAGTCCAATTCGGGCATGATGGGGGGCAAGGTGTCGCATGAATTCATCGCCGTCGCCGACTGCGGCGAAGACACCATCATCCTGGCCGAGGACGGCAGCTACCGCGCCAACCGCGAAATCGCCACCGCCGCCTGGAAATTCGAAAAAGCCCCGGCGCTGGAACTGGAAAAAGTCCATACGCCCGGACAGAAGACAATCGAAGAAGTCGCCTCTTTCCTGAACGCCGCCCCGGAAAACACCGGCAAGGCCGTATTCTACCAGAACGCGCAAACCGGACAGGTGATTTTCGCGCTGATTCGCGGCGATTTCGAGGTAAATGAAATCAAGCTCCAGAACCTGACGAAAACTCTGGAACTGAAATTCGCCGACGATGAATCGATCCGCAAAATCGGCTGCGAACCCGGCTATGCCTCCCCGTTGAACGTCGACAAACAGAACGTCATAATCGTGGTGGACCGTTCCGCCGCTGAAAGCTCGAACCTGATCGTCGGCGCCAACGAGGCCGATTACCATTACCGCAATTTCAACTTCGACCGCGACCTCGGCGCGGAGGGCGTGATCGTGGCGGACATCGCCACCGTTCGCGACGGCGACCCAGCCCCGACCACCGGCGCGCCGCTGCGGCTGTCGCGCGGGATCGAAGTCGGCAATATTTTCCAGCTCGGCACCCGCTATTCGGCGGCCATGAACTGCAACTACCTGGACCCCAACGGCAAATCACAGCCGATGGTGATGGGTTGCTACGGTATCGGCGTCGGCCGCGCCATGGCGTCGGTCATCGAACAGCGCAACGACGCTTACGGTCCGATCTGGCCGATCACCATCGCGCCATATGAAGTCCAGCTCTGTTCGCTCGACCCGAAGAAGCCCGGCGTCGGCGAAACCGCCGACCGTCTTTACGCCGACCTGAACGCCGCCGGACTCGAAGTCCTGTACGACGACCGCGGCGAAAAAGCGGGATTCATGTTCAACGACGCCGACCTGATCGGCATCCCGTTCCGGCTGATCGTCGGCGCCCGCAACCTCGCTGAAGGCAAGGTCGAGTTGAAAATCCGCGGCGAAAAGGATTCGCGGCTCCTCGATACCGCCGAAGCGGTGGATATCATCAAAAATTTAGTAACGGAAGAGTATAAAAAGTTCAACTGATTCAGGTCCGGCGTGTCCGACTTGATTCTTAACGATAAGGAGAAATCATCATGTGGGATTATACCGATAAAGTGATGGATCATTTTCTGCACCCCCGCAACGTGGGTGAAGTGAAAGACGCCGACGCCGTCGGCGAAGTCGGCAACATCAGCTGCGGCGACGCCTTGAAGCTGACCCTGAAACTGGATGAAAACGGCCGCATCAGCGATGCCAAATTCAAAACCTTCGGCTGCGCCAGCGCCATCGCCTCCTCCTCGGTCCTGACCGAGATCATCAAAGGCATGACGCTCGAAGAAGCCGCCAAGGTCACCAATAAAGACATCGTGGACAAACTCGGTCAACTGCCCGAGGAAAAGGTTCACTGCTCGGTCATGGGCATGGAAGCGCTCCAGGCCGCCATCGCCAACTACAAAGGCGAAACGGTGGACGAGGACGACGACGACCATGAAGGACGGATCGTCTGCAAATGCTTCGGCGTGACCGATCACAAAATCCGCAAGATCGCCAAGGCCAACAACCTCCACACTGTCGAGGAAATCACCAATTACACCAAGGCCGGCGGCGCCTGCGGTATGTGCCTTGAGGAAATCCAGGAAATTCTGGATCAACTCTGGAAGGACAAGAAAGAAGAAAAGGAACAGACGGACGACTTTCAGAATCTTTCCACCGTACAGAAAATTCTAAAAATCCAGCAGGTGCTCGACACCGAAATCAAACCGATGCTGGAAAAGGACGGCGGCAGTCTGGAACTCGTCGACCTGTCCGGCAACAAGGTCAAGGTCCGCCTTCAGGGACATTGTTCCAACTGCCCCTCGGCGGACGTGACGTTGCGCTACGTCGTACAGGACAAACTGCGCGAACTGCTGTCCCCCGAGCTGACGGTGGAAGGAGTCTGATCATGAATAACCCGTTCAACCGTCCGATTTATTTCGACAACAACGCGACTACGGCCTGTTCCGAAGAGGTCTTCGAGGCCATGAAGCCGTATGCCTGCGAACGCTACGGCAATCCGTCGAGCATCCATTCGTTCGGCGGTTCGGTCATGCCCGAAATCGAAAAAGCCCGCTGGAGCATCGCCCGCCTGCTCGGCTGTACCAATGCCGACCCGAACGGGCACTGCACCGAAGTCATTTTCACCAGTTGCGGGACCGAAAGCGACAATACCGCCATCCGCAGCGCGCTGGAAATCAACCCCGCGCGCCGCAAACTGGTCATTTCCAAGGTCGAACACCCGGCGGTACTGAACCCCGCCCACGAACTGGCCCGTCAGGGATACCAGGTGGTCGAAGTGCCGGTGGACTCCAAAGGACGGCTCGACATGGCTTACCTGGCCGATGCGGTCGATCACGACACCGCGCTGGTGTCGATCATGTGGGCCAACAATGAAACCGGGAATATTTATCCGGTCGAGGAAATCGCCGCCATCGCCCACCGTTTCGGAGCGCTGTTCCATACGGACGCGGTCCAGGCGGTCGGCAAGATTCCGATGAATATGAGCGAATCGCAGATCGACATGCTGAGTTTGTCCGGGCATAAGTTGCACGCGCCGAAAGGCGTCGGGGCGCTGTTCGTCCGGCGCGGTGTGCGTTTCCGTCCGTTCATGATCGGGGGGCATCAGGAGCGCAGCCGCCGCGGCGGCACCGAAAACGTGCTCGGAATCATCGCCCTCGGCAAAGCCGCCGAGCAAGCCGCCCGTTCCATCGCCGAGGAAAACGACTACGTCAAATCCCTGCGCGACCGCCTGGAACAGGGCATCCTGAAAAGCATCCCCAAAATCCGGATCAATGGCGATCCGGACCATCGGCTGCCGAACACGTCGCTGATCAGTTTCGAATTCATCGAAGGTGAATCGATCCTGATGCTGCTGGACCAGTACGGCATTTGCGCGTCCAGCGGCAGCGCCTGCACCACCGGAAGCCTCGAACCGTCGCATGTGTTGCGCGCGATGGGGGTTCCGTATACGGCGGCGCACGGGGCGATCCGCTTCAGCCTGTCGCGCTACAATACCCGCGAGGAAGTCGATTTCCTGCTGGAAGTATTGCCGCCGGTCATTGAAAAATTGCGTTCATACTCGCCTTATTGGCAGGAATGACGAATTTCCCGCTTTCGGGATTTGCCCGCAGCCGATAACCGTACTATATTATGCTGTTACGAAAAGGATCATTATGGAATTATATTATCTGATACAACTCGACAACGGCAGTCGCTACACGGTCTGCGGTACCGATGATCTGTCATTGAAAATCAATGACTGGGTGGTGGTTCGCAAGGATTTCTACCAGGACTACGGGCAGATCATCCGCGAATGGAAGGAATTCAACGATGCGGAGGCTCGCAAAGACGCGCCGAAAGTCATCCGTCAGGCCACCGTCCACGACAAAAGCATCGCCAATGAAAACCAGATGCGCGCCAAGTCCGCGCTCCGCACCGCTGAAAAATCGGTGGAACGCCTGAACCTGCCGATGAACCTGCTGAATACCCATTATTCATTCGACGGCAAACTGGTGGTGGTGCAATTCACCGCCGATGGCCGGGTGGATTTCCGTGAACTGGTCAAGGAATTGGCCCAGCTCCTGAACACCCGCATCGAACTGCGTCAGATCGGCGTGCGCGACGAAACCGCCATCTGCGGCGGCATCGGCATTTGTGGCCAGGAACTCTGCTGCAGCCGTTTCCTGACCGAATTCGCCTCGATCAACGTCCGCATGGCCAAAGATCAGGACTTGTCGCTGACTCCAGGTACCATTTCCGGTTCCTGCGGCCGCCTGAAGTGCTGTCTTAAATACGAACACGACGGTTATGTGCAGATGGAAAAAGGCATGCCCCGCCGCGGCGAATTCTGCCAGTGCCAGGACGGCAGCTCCGGACGGATTACCGACCGCAACCTCCTGACCCGCAAACTGACGGTCCAGCTCGAATCCGGCAAAAACGTGGTCTGCTCCGTGGATGAAGTCAAACTCCAGGGACGCAAAGGACAAGGCGGGCAGAACCAGAAACAGCAGAAAAACAATAATAACGATAATAACGATACGGACCTCTCTTTGCTGAAAGACCTTGAAGACTGAATTATAAAGAACCCCGAATGTTCCCGGAACTTGATAAAATCGAAGAGAATGATTTGGAAGCTCTGGCACAACTGGATGCCGGAGGGTTGCTGATTGCTCCGGAAGAAGATTTTGCCTCCTATATCCGGCGGGCCTCCGGGCTTCTCGGATTCCGCGGGAAAGTCGAGAACGAACTGACCGAAACCGGTCGTTTCGAGCTCGAAGAAGGGTTCGAACTGCCGGCCTCCAACCGGATTCCGCCGGAGATCATCGACGAAGCCGCCGCCATCACTGAACCGTTATACGCGATTTCAGTACGCTGGGTGCCGGGCTTCTTCCTCTCGCAAAGCCTCGGACTGCTCTGGGGCGGCTGTTCCTTTACCGAAAGCGGCAGCGACCTGAATATTTTCCTGATCCGCAACAGTTTCGCCGCCCGCAAACGCTGGTTTATCTACCGCCGCGACGAACTGACCGCGCACGAACTCTGCCACGCCGCCCGCAATGTATTGGAAGACGACACCTACGAGGAATATTTCGCCTATCAAACCTCGCCGTTCCGGGGGCGCCGCTACCTCGGGGCCTGTTTCCGCACACGGCTCGACGCGCTGTTTTTTCTGGGGCCGGTCATGGTGTTGCTGGTGGCGGAAATTATCCGGACTTCTTTCAATTTTCGATATCCGATCTGGCCATTCTGGGTGGTGGCGGGGTTGTACCCGGCATTCCTGTTGTTACGCAACCAGTTCGAACGCAATCAGGTCAAACGCGCGGCGAAAATCCTGTTCGAAGCCGGGGTACGGAACCCGATGGCGGTGCTTTTCCGCTGTGTCACCCCGGAGATCAAGCGTTTCGCCCGGATGCAGTCCGCCCGGGAAGTCCTGCCGCATATCGACGCTGTCGCCGCCGATGAACTGCGCTGGCGATTGATCAAATACCGTTTTATCGAGGCACAGCACCATGAATACGATTGAACTGACCGCATATCTGAACGACTATCTGGACTTTCCCGCTTTCCGTGACGACGTGTCCAATAACGGACTGCAGGTGGAGGCCAACAGCGAGGTCCGCAAAATCGTGACCGGAGTCGACGCCTGCATGACGCTGTTCGAAGCGGCCGAAAAACGCGGCGCCGATCTGGTGATGGTCCATCACGGGTTGAGCTGGGGCGGCGAGCCCCGCCGTTTCGCCGGAAGCGTCGGCAAACGCCTGCAATTTCTCTTCAACCACCGGATATCCCTTTACGCCGTGCACCTGCCGCTCGACGCGCATCCGATCACCGGCAATAACGCCATACTGGCCGACATGATCGGCCTTGCCAACCGGCAGATGTTCTGTTGTTACGACGGCGCCGACATCGGGGTCCGGGGAACGCTGCAGAAACCGCTTCCGGTCACTGAATTGAGCCGGATTTATGCGGAAAAAGTGGGTTATCCCGGTACAATCTACGGCGACACGGGCAATCCGGTGCGGCGAGTCGGCTGTATTTCCGGCGGCGCGGGGCACAGCGGACTGGCGGCGGCGCTCGATGCCGGTCTGGAACTGCTGGTCACCGGGGCGATGGAGCACGAACTGTACCATCCGGCGCTGGAAGCCGGGCTGGCGGTGCTGGCGCTCGGTCATTACGGTTCGGAAACCACCGGCATCCGTGCGTTGGGCGCGATGGTCGCCGAAAAATTCGGGATCGACGTTGAATTCATCGACATACCGACAAATTTATAAATCCAAATATGGAACGGGAGGATAAAAAATGAAAAAACTGTTTTGTCTGTTAACCGTCCTGACTGCAATTCTCTGCGGGTGCTGGAGCTCCGGCAGCGGTAAAGCTTCGTATCAGGCACTTAGCGATCAGGAATTGACGCACCTGAAGGAATATGTCCTGCGAAATATAATCCGGGACCATCGGCTCAGCGACGACCAAAGGCAGTTGATCCAGGAAATTGAGCCCGTCGTAAAAATCACCTACGAAGACGACAAGGCCGGCAAAGCGTATGTCTCCTGGAATATCCCCCAAAACCTAAAATATGCCGAAATGGTCAAGAAAAACCCAAACGCCGTCGTCCCTTACAAAACCATCAATATCCGCGGTTACGGCGACCTGACCGACCCGAATACAATTCTCTGGAGTGTGTCGCTGGTAAACCAGAGCGATGTTCAGGTTCTGGACAAAGCGTCTCAGCCCACCGCCCAGCCGGCCCGCAATGACTGGAACGAGTGGTTAAAAATAAGCGAAAAATAAATCGGGAGAGAGTACAATGAATGTGCATTATTTCGTCTGGCTCGTCGGCATCATTTCAAGCCTGACCCTGAGCGGCTGTACCGGAACTCGACAAGGTCCGCCAGAGTTTTGACGATTAAACCCGGAGGGTTTTATGAAATTCACAACAGGAATCGCGGCGTTCGGGGCGGCGCTCGTCCTGGCCGCCGGATGCCGCCAGACCGCCGAAAACCGGATGCCGGTCCCGAATGGGTACACACCGCTTCCCATGCCGGTGGTGTCCCCAGGTTCGCCATTCGCGGGGGCCGGACAAAAAGTTTCGTTCAAAGTTACACGAACAATCAAGACCAATGACCCCGAGGGGCTCAGCGCGCAACTCCGCCGCATTGTCGCCGAATCCGGCGGACTGGTCACCGGACAGTTTCCGAAACTGTTCGAAGCAGTCATCCCGGTCCAAAACGCGGAAAAAGCGCTTGCCGAAATTGATCGCCTCTTTCCGGTTTCCAACAAAGGCGTCATCGGCCAGAACCTGACCGAACTGATGAACTCGTTCGACATCCGGCTCAATGATTTGACGCAACAGCGAATCCGCCTCACCAAACTCTGGAATGAGTCGGAACACGTGCTGGACCGGGTTCGGATCGAACAGGAACTCGCAACGAATTCCGCCACCTACGCGCGAATCATGTCAAGCATGCGCGAAACCTACGCCGGGATCAGCGGCGTGGCGCTGACCGTTAAATTCGAAACCGACTAGCAAGGAGAATAAAGCACCGATGAAAAGTTATCGCAAGGAGCTGTGGATCAAAGCCCCCCATCGCCGTCAATACATCAACATCACGCCGCAGGTCGAAGAGTGCCTGAGGGAATCCGGCATCAAAGAAGGGCTGCTGTTATGTAACGCCATGCACATTACCGCCTCGGTCTTCATCAACGACGACGAAAGCGGACTGCATCACGACTTCGAGGTGTGGCTGGAAAAGCTCGCCCCGGAAAAGCCCTACAGCCAATATGAGCACAACGGCGCCGAGGACAATGCCGACGCCCACCTGAAACGTCAGGTCATGGGGCGCGAAGTGGTGGTGGCGGTGACCAACGGCAAACTCGATTTCGGTCCCTGGGAACAGATTTTCTACGGCGAATTCGACGGTATGCGCAACAAGCGTCTGCTGGTGAAAATCATCGGCGAATAATACCGGCTCCCGCAGATATTTTTCCTGGTTTACATGATAGAGCCGCGCGGATAAAAGTTGTCTCGTAATTTCAGCCTTTAGCCACATTTTTTCAATGACTGTTTTTCGGGGTATTTTTTATGGAAATCCAGAAGAAATCATATAATTTCGAGGATTACACCGTACAGCGGGTGATAAGCAGTCACCTACAGCCAGCCGGTGAGCTCAAAGATATGAATGATTTTACCCTTGAGCGGCATCTGCATCGTGAAATGCTTTATGTGATGGAAGGGGAAAATGATACCGTCCTGAATGGCAAGGTTTACCACCTGACGCCAGGGTCGCTGTTACTGATCGATCGTTGGGAATCCCATAGTTATCTGTACCGCAAGAACGACCACGATCTATTGCATCTCTGGTTTTACCTGAGCACAGACCATGAATTGAAATTTTCGCTCATGCATATCGGAGCCCAGGGGGAATGCCGCAATACCGGCTACACCAATAAATTTGCCAAAGAATACGGCGAGATACTCTCGAACCGCTGGGACAGGCTGAAAGGACTGAAATCATACGATGCGAAATCCGTCGGTTATCTTTTCCGCTCAGCAGTGAATCTGCTACTGGAGGAGTTCACTGTTCAAAATTTCAGTTTGATGCAACAGCCGCAGATTCGAAGTTCCGTCGACTTGGCCGAAACCATCAGTAATTACATCACGCAAGCCAATGGTCGGAACTGTTCGCTAAGGCAACTGGAAAAAGTCACCGGGTTCAACCGTTTTTATCTGGCACATGTTTTTCGCCAAAGTTCCGGGAAGTCGATCGGAGCATTGATCAATGATTGCCGCATGCAGTTTACCGCCGAGGCCTATTACCGGGGCATGCCACAGAAGAATATTGCGATGGAGCTGGGATTTTCCTCGCCGGCCGCCTTCAGCAAATGGCAACGTACGCACAAAGAGATGATTGAAACCATTTACAGGCGGCTACGACAACTTGAACCGTGATCAATTGAGTTCGTCGAAGATGTAAGCGTAACGTCCAGGCGAAGAGATAACGTCACTGAGGGCCGGGGTGGTTTTCATGGTTTTGACATGACCGCCGAGATACGCGACATTGGCGGATTTCATGTGATTGCCAAGGCCGGATGGAACCAGTTTCGGCATGACATCTCCCCATATTACAAACCCGGGGTTGTCGCGCCCGACCCGCGAACGTCCAAACCGGCCGCGGGAATCACCCTGAATATTCCAGTAAGAAGCCGACGCCTGGCTACCGCTGTCGCGGTTGGACCAGATCCAGATATAGCTCATGGTGATTTCCGGCACCGAGGACCAGGAGGTATTGCAATTGTTGGGGTCGCTGGGGCATTTGAATAAACTGTCCCGGAGCTCAGGGGTTATGTCGTCTTTGGTCTGTGTTTTACCGAGATAACCGCCGGTAATCAGCAGCTCGGGCTTACATGGCGACCTTTTGCCTACTCCGCCGAAATTGTTGCCACCGTCCTCCAGCTTGCCGTAGATACAGATGACACTATATGACAACCAGTCGTTATTGTCCGAGGCATACATATGATCCGCCAGGATGATCTGTTTTAATTTGGCGGCACAACTGGCCGAGCGGCCGCGTTCCCGGGCGGAGTTCAGTGCCGGCAACAGCATGGCGGCAAGGATGGCGATGATCGCGATACTGTCTAGTTCAAAAACATCGAAAATTTTGCTTATTTTTGCTTATGGGGGAATCGGGCCGTTTTTGTGTTCATATGTGTGAAAATGAGTGAATATTCGTGTAATGTAAATATAGGTATTATTAGTAGAGATATATGAATATGTGCCTATATGTGTGGGCGATTCTTTCAAAAATCGGTCCAAGCTCAGGGAGAAGCGCATCTTGATGGCTTTCTTCGCTTCTTTGGCCTTTTCCAGCGCCTGGAGCTGTGCCTCGGTCAGAATCAGCCCTTCCTGGGCAACCTTGGCTTCCAATGCCTTCAAACGCTTCTTGAAGGTCTCCAGGTCATGCCGCTGCCAAACCGAACGCACTCCGCCCGGTGAAATGAAGATTCCTTCTTTGCGCAGTTCATTCGATACCCGTTGCTGCCCCAAAGCCGGATTGTCTATGGCCATCTTCACCACTTGCACCTCAAGTTCCGGCGCTACACGGTTCTTTTCGTTCGGCCGGTTCGCCCGCACGATATCCCGCAATGCCAGCTCGCCCAGCTTCTTGAAGCGATAGAAACTATCCCTCGAATAACCAAGCACTTTACAGGCCTGGGTTACACTTCCCAACGGACGGCTAAGCTCAAGTACTCCAAGCTTCGGTTTGATGATTTTCGCATCCAGATTCATTCTGCAAACTCCTTTTTCTTTGACGCCTTTAATATAGCGTCATTTGTTAAGTTTGTCAGATGAAATCGTAACTTTTACAATTGATGCTGTGATGAGAGGCTTCCTTGGCGGCCCATTCCGCACTGCTACCTTGATTCAACCAGAATGTCCATGAGTTATTGATTAAGTCTTCAATCTGGAAATCACCGGGCTGCGCGGGATCGCCACATGCGTTGGCGAACCATCCTTGATGTTTGGCCGCTCCACATCGGCCAAATCTTCTTCCAGAATGACATCGGCAACGCTTTGAAACATTTTCGACAGTTCCGTGACGTTCATGTAACGGCTAAAGCGGCAGATCATCCGCAACCTTCCGGCGGCGTCGATCTCCAATGCCGTCTCCGTTCCGCAAAAAGTACTTGTGAATTTATCGAATGTCTCAACACCGTAATCTTCGAGCGTTTCCGGCGATATATAGCGTATCATCGACCAGAGTTCAGACAACCCGTTGACAATCTGCGCCAGTACTGCCATTGTATTCTTCTGAGGATTCATGGTTTTTACCTTTCGTCTTTTCGTCGAGCAAAGGTAACATGAATCCTCTTTTTTGTCAAAATCTCAGTTTTTTACGGGATGGCTATGATCTTTTTTTCAAATTTATCCTTGCCTATTTTCGGAGGGGATGGGAATTCGGGTTCAAAAATAATCCGGAAAAACTGGACGACGATGGACGTTTCCACCAAGATCGCCTGGAATTTACTCCCCGTCGCACGACGTGTGTCCGTGGCGGTATTCCGTCGGAGTCATTCCCATTTTCGCCCGGATCAATTTGCAGAAATAATTGGCTCTCCGGATGCCGACCCGCTGTGCGACTTCGGCGATCGGCATGGATGAGCCGAACAACAGACTGCGGGCTTTCTGCAAGCGGAAGCGGTTCAAATATTCGATCGGGGTGATCCCTGTTTTGTATTTGACCAGACGGTTCAACGTGCCACGGCTGATGCCAAGCTGCTCGGCAAAGAATTCGATCCCGGTGCCGTATTCAAAATAATGTTCGCGGACACTCTGCATGAACTGGCAGGTGATTTCTCCCGCACGGGAATCGCTTTCCGAGTCGGTTCCCCCCATGTGGGCAATGATTTCCGCCAGAACACTGACCATGTGCCGCTGGCTGTAGAGCGTATTGGCAAGAAGCCTCTGTTCGATTTCGTCGAAAAGCTCGACAGGGCAGTCGCCCACATCGAGCGGCTCCTGCGGATAGCCGTAACTCCGGAGAAAGGTTTCGGCGTCGGGGCCGTCGAAAGTAACCCAGAAATGAGAGAAGCCTCCGGGCGAAAGGCTTTGCTTGCGGCGGAATTTCGCCGGTCCACGGAAAATGGCCTGTCCTTCTTTCAGGATGAATTTTCGTTCGTCGAAGGAAATTTCGCAGGAGCCTCTTTCCATCCAGTAGATTTCCGAAAAATCGGCTTCCCCAAGAGATTCGACAAAGCCTTCCTTAAATACATTATGGCCGACTCCATGCAGATAAAAAGGGAGCCCTAGCGAAGGCTGTGTTTGAAAATCCGGCCGATTCAGCAGACGGCAAACCATGACGAAATACCCTTTCTTTCCTGACCTGTTGCAAAAGTGGAACGACATGGAACAAAAGTATCATTGCAAATTAATATTTCAAGGAGTAAAGTAAGAAAATTAAAGAAAAATATGTTATAAAACTGTAGCAAAAGGAGCTTGTAAAAGTTTAGTCCGAAAAAGTTGAATAGAAAAACGAGAGAGCTACAATGGAGTAAAAAGGCGGCAGGGAATCGCACCGTTTCGAAAGAAAGAAAATTTTCGCCGGAAGGCAAAACAGAAAATCATGAACAGACAAGCCAAAATCAATCATCAAGGGACGAGCAGTTCCTCCGCTTCGCAAAGGGAAGTGTTGCTACTGCACGGTGATTGGTGGAAACAAAATCCAAGATCAAGGGGGAAAGAGGCTTCTCATGGCGCCTCGGGCATAACTGGAGCGGTATTGAGCATGATCTTCTTTACGATTTCAATGGGATTGAGTTTTTGCAGCATTGCGGTTCGGATGATGGTCATGATAATCGAAACGTCACGTTTCCCTCTCGCAGTCATGTTTCCAAAGGTGATTTTACGGAATAAAACCGCATTTCTGATACCCTGCTCCGCCGCGTTGTTGGTCGGAGGAAGGGCCGGAAACTCCAGAAAGACAAAGAGCTCGTCGGCAAAGGTGATCAGCCGTTTTCGGATATTGGCCGTTTCGTGGTGTTCCAGTTCTGTATGGCGGCATAGTTTTTTGAATCGCTTAAGGATATCCTTTTTTGCCAAACGGTATTCAGCATGGGGAAGCGTGGTATGAGTATTATGAAGAAATATAGCGTCTTTGAACAAGGTTTTGAACTCAAGGAGAAAGTTTTTGGTATTCAAGCCAAGGGTTTCATCTTTGAGCAGTTCCTTGACGTCCCTCAAAAGATGAACAGTGCATTTTTGTTTGGCGAACGCATCGACTTTGCTTCGATAGGTGCTCCAGAAATCGCTGATGAGAATCCCGCCATAATGTTCTCCAAGATGGTCGATCACAACTTGCGAGCCCCGGCTTTCGTCAATGTGGAAAAAGGCGATGTCCAAGTTGGTGAGGATCCACAGCCAGCCGCGTTTCCAGCCGGTTTCGTCAGGGTGCATGAACGGAGTTTCGGTCAACGATTTCTTCAGGTTTTCATAGACGAGTTCGGCTGTTTGAGCGAATTTCCGGTCAAATCCCACAATCGAACAGGGAACGACAGTCAGGCCGCACAAATATTCCAAGACCTGTTGAGCACTATCGTAAAAGACTTTGATTTGATGGCGAAGAAAGGTCGCCTTGGCTCTTGCTTCCGGGCCGATAAACGCATTGGGGATTTCATTTTCGCCCCAGTCATGAACAACACTTTTGCAGTTTCCACACCAATAATAACAGCGAACGAAACAAGTGGACGTGAGTTTGCCATTGGCAATATCTTCCTGGATATGCTCCGTGGTATGGTTGCATGGAGAAATATTTTCACTGTCGCACAGGGGACAGTTGTCAAGATAAGCATCAACGGTCTTGTTCACTTGATCCGGCTTCCCGCGAAACCATCCGGGATGTCCGACTGGAGCGCCACGCTTTTTCGGATTTTCAGGAACTTCCTTCTTCTCGTATTTGATAAACGGCGCTTTCAGAGCTTGAGCAAGTTCATCTTCAAGATGAGAGGTTTTATCCTCAAGTTCTTTGTAATTGGCAAGCAATTCCCGGTATTGTCGATTGCGGATGTCCATGGCAAGTTCAAGTTCATCGACTTTTCGGCTCAGGTAGTCTCTCTGTTCAAGGACACAGTGGGGATTTTCGCCATGAAGAAAAATACAGAATTTTCTGAAAGGACAACAGGGGCGCCGGATTTGAGTGAAAGCACTGTTCGCTTTGCCATACCCCATGGGGAGTTCCCTCCGGTAGTTCAACCGTATGCAGAGAGTCTGCTAATATTACAATTATAACGAATTTCACAACAATCGTCAAGTGCTTTTTGAATATCATGGATGTTTTCTTCGAAAAAATCTCACAAACCCAACCACAAACAATGGAGGTTGTATGAATCTAAAAACGGATCAAACACGTCGGGCTGAAAAAAATCACGATTTTTTCAGAAGCAGTAACTTTTTAACACTAAACTATTGCAGGAGCTTTTCCAGGAAATTCACGGTGCAGATTTTACTGCTGGCAGCGATACTTCCGCTGTCTTCCATGGCGTTGAGCGTTGCGCCGGAAAATGCGGTGGTTCTTTATCAGGAAAAAGAGGGGCGGGCACTCAAGAGTTTTGCCGCTCTGGAATTGCAGAAACATTTGTCTCTGCTGACCGGAAAGCAGATACCGTTGAGAAAAGGAACCGAGGTCAACCCTGGCGAATATCCCTTCTTCGTCGGAGTTCAACCCGCGTCCGACACAAAACTACTGAAGCCCGAAGAGGGGCGTTTTCTGGTTACGCCGAAGGGAACCTATCTCTACGGGAATGATGTTCCCGGAGCGCCCTATCGGTATTACAAGGCGGATTCCCCCGATGACGTCATGGAATACCGCTCCCAGACCGGAACCCTTTTCGGAGTACTGGAATTTCTCGAAAAACAGTTTGATTTCCGCTGGATCGAACCGGGGGATCAGGGAATTGCTTTCACGCCCGCCGGAAAAATCGAGCTCAAAGTTGAGTCCGGTGCGTGGGACCCCGGCCAGTTGGTGCTGCGCCGCATGCGTTATCCCTATGGGACTCAGGACTGGGAAGGCTACAAGAAGCATTACGCCCAGATACTGCCGAAGCAGTTGATGCTCTCCAAGCAGGAATTCGAAAAGAATTTTGCCGATATTCAGATTTGGACCAAACGGCAGCGCATGGGACGTTCCCTCAACATCAACTACGGACACGCCTTCACGGACTGGCGGAAGCGCTTCCTCAAAAGCCATCCGGACTACTTCGCAACCGATGCTGGCGGCAAGGTTATTGAGCCGACGCCGGGGTATCCGCTTCATTTCCAGCTCTGCGTCAGCAATCCGGCAGTACATCAGCAGATCCTTGCCGACTTCCGGAAAAATCCTGGCCCCACGCTCAACGTCTGCGAGAACGACGGCGCTCACTTCTGCGAATGCCCCCGCTGCAAATCATGGGATTGCGATCTTCCCGGCTCGCCCTTCTCGCGTACTGATCGTTATCTGAAGTTTGCCAACGTCATGCAGAATCTTGTTGCGAAAGAGTTCCCGGGCACATCCGCCGTATTTTACGCTTATGAAAGCTACCGCCTTCCGCCAAACCGGGAAAAGGTGGATCCTCAGATCATTATCGGGTTCGTTCCTGAACTCATGGAAATGTCCGAAGTGGAAAACATGTATCAAGCGTGGCGCAAGGTCGGAGCAAATCGGCTTTTCTTGCGCCCAAACGATCAGCACATCAATACCGGAATGCCGATGGGCTTCGAACGCCAGATGTACACTGGTCTGGAACTCGGCAGAAAATACGGCATCATTGGAACTGACTATGACTGCTTGTACAACTTCTGGAACGCCACCGGACTGGCCGATTACGTGATCGTCCGTGGACAAGTCCATCCAGAGCGGAGTTTTGAGGATCATGAAAATGAATACGCCTCTGCTTTCGGCGCGGCTGCACCTGAAGTCCTTGAGTATTACCGCTACTGGCGGCACGGAATCTGGGAAAAACGCCTGATTCCAAACCGCAAGAGGATTCTTGAACGCGGCCGTTTCGGAAACTATCGCCGCGGTGTAATCTGGGACCTGCCGAAATATTATAAATCCGCCGATTTCGATAAAACCGACGTGATTCTGAACCGTGGCTTGGCAAAGAAACTTTCCGACTCCGAGCGCGAACGCTTGAACCGTCTGCTTTTGGCCAACCGGCAGTTCCGGCTGGTCCTCAATGCGATTTCTGCGACCGACGCCGACCGAAAACTCAAGGCGGCGCGGGAACTTCTCCAATTCCGTATTGAAAACAGGAACAAGATTTCGATCGACTGGGCCAAGCTGATCGAACTTGAAAAAGAATACGGCGACACCACCGGAACGGTGCTGGCCGAGACGTTCAACGATTTTGCCGGGGTACGTCCCCTGCCGATGGTCTGGAACTTCAAAATTGATCCGGCGGATCAGGGAATCAAGGAAAAGTGGTTTGCCTTGCCGATCACGACGACCCGCGACGACTGGGCCCGGATCAGCCTCTATGCCGGATGGGAGGTCCAGCCCCCCTTGATGGTGGGAGAAAAACTTGCAAGGCAGCTCAAAGATTATGATGGAATCGGCTTCTACGCCCTCGCCGTACAGGTTCCTAAAAGCTGGCGTGAACGCCGGATTTTTCTTGCTTTCGGCGCTGTGGATGAATCCGCATGGGTTTATCTCAACGGCAAATTCTGCGGCGACCATGTCTACCGAACCGGAAGCGATGACTGGAAAACTCCTTTCACGATCGAAATCACCCAGGCGATCGACTGGAATTCGGCTTTCCAACATATCGTCGTCCGGGTCGAAGACCGCGGGGGACAGGGCGGTATCTGGAAACCTGTGTATCTGACAATGAAATGAACACGTCCGCCAATTCGGACGGCGTGAGAAAACTTTATTCCCCCGGATTCAATCCGGGTCCGTATGGATAAAACAATAGAAGGAGTATGGAATCCATGAAAAATAAACAGAACATTCGAATTACAACCACGCTTCCTAGTACACAATTCACATTGATAGAACTCCTCGTCGTGCTCGTGATCATCACTATTCTGGCTTCGCTGCTGCTGCCGGCGTTGCAAAAAGCGCGCAATTCCGCAAGAAAGGTCACCTGCATCAATTCTTTCGCCCAGATCGGCCATGCGGTCCTTTCCTATCAAGTTGACCATCAAGAGTATATCCCGCCTTACACGAACAGCGGGACTGCCCCCAATATAAAATATCTTTTCGGTGTCGGCAGCAAGTGGCTTCTCGGTCCTTACATTCCGTCCTCGGAGGAATACGGCTGGGGAATCGTCTATTCAAACAACGCCCGGCATTCTCTGACCTGCCCTGTCCGGGTTTACAATTCGATGTGGGCGTCGCCTAATCCAGTTTTCGGAATCAACATGTGCATCTACAACAAAAACCGCAGTTTCAAGATAAGCCAGGCGCAAACGCCTTCCATTACCTTTTACCTTTCTGAGTCGCACAATTTTGCCAGGCATCACTACATCAATTACTATGTCGACACAGCCAATTACGACAATCTCGGTTATCCTCATGCGGATACGGCTAACTTCCTTCATCTGGATGGTCACGTGAGTTCATGGAAGGACGGTTCCGTGCCGAAGGTGGCCAGTTCCACGACATACAGCAGCTTTTGGGACATCGCCACCTTCCCGTCTGGAACCAAACGCCCGAGTGATGCCCTGTGACGAACCAAAGTGGTCCTGCCCGGACATTCCATAAAAGAAGGGGCAATACGTTATGCATATGACCGTCAACAAGACCTTTTATCAGTTGCCCGAGCTTACGGAAGTCAATCGCGTTCCCGCTCACGGGGCCTGGATTCCATTCGCTGACAAAAAGTCTGCTCTCTCCCGCAATCCGGATAAATCCTGCTATTATATTTCTCTGGATGGAAACTGGAAATTCCATCTTTACTGCACTCCTGAAGAGGTTCCGGAAAATGTTTTTTCGAAAGATTTCAGGGACAAGACTTGGCGAACCATTCCAGTCCCTTCCAATTGGACACTTCAAAATACTTTCGACAAACCGCATTACACCAATTCGGTCATGCCTTTTGAATCGAATCCTCCCCGGGTGCCGAAGGCGAACCCGACCGGGATTTATCGAACCTCTTTCACGCTCCCGGACTCTTGGAACGGACGCAGAACGATTCTTCACGTTGGGGCGGCAGAAAGTTATCTGGAAGTGTATCTCAATGGAGAATTCGTCGGCATGGGGAAAGATTGCCGCCTTCCCTCTGAATTCGACATGACCGAGGGACTCCTTCCCGGCCGAAACGAACTGGTTTGCAAGGTAATCCGTTGGTCGGATTCCAGTTACGTGGAAGATCAGGACCAATGGTGGATGGCGGGTATTTTCCGCAGCGTATATCTTTACTCCACCCAGAAAACTTACATTGCAGATTATTCCTTCAACGGCGATTACGATGTGGACGCACGGGAAGGCATTTTTGATTTTTATGTAGAACTTGGCATGTGCCTCCCGTTGTTCCGGCCCGTCAGTCCGGAAGGAAAAACTGCGTTTCATCCCCGGAAAGAGGCGGGACTGGTCCGTACGGCTTCGGGGCCGGATCCCAAGCTGGATTTCCTGATCGATGCGGAACTCTCTAGTCCCCTGACAGGCAAGATACTCTGGAAAGACCGCCTGAAAGTTTCCGGGAGTTACCGCTTGAGCAACTACTGCGGAAAACTTCATGTGCGCCTGCCAGGAATCTTACCGTGGAGCAGCGAAACACCGACCCTGTACAATCTGTCCGTCATGCTTCGCAATCCCGGCGGCAAAATCCTAGATGTCCGGGCCAGACGCGTCGGATTCCGCAATGTCCGGATCGAGGGGAGCAATCTGCTTTTTAACGGAAAACGTGTCCTGATACGAGGAATCAATCGTCATGAACACAATATGCTAACCGGCAAAACCCTTTCGGAAGAAGATATGCTCCGTGACATCCGCCTCCTGAAACAGTTCAACTTCAACACGGTCAGAACCAGTCACTATCCGAATGACCGCCGCTGGTACGACCTTTGTGACGAATATGGAATTTACGTGCTGGACGAAATGAATTGCGAGTCACATGCGCTGTATCCGTGGCTCTGCCGCGATCCGCGCTGGCGCAATGCCTTTGTTTCCCGCGCCGCTCGCATGGTTCTCCGGGACCGCTCTCACGCTTGTATATACGGATGGTCCCTCGGCAATGAATCCGGCAACGGGGAAAACCACCTGGCTGCAATCAAGGCCATCATGGTTCTCGATCAGACCCGCTGTATCCATCACGAGGGCGAGCTGAAACCGACATGGACTCAATCCGAGTCCATGTCCTCCGGCGGCTTTGATTGGCAGAACAACTTTTTCAACCCGATGTATCCCCCGCATTCCGTGCTAGAAGAATATTCCGGAAGCCGGACGTCAACCCGTCCCGCCATTCCCTGCGAATACGCACATGCCATGGGCAACAGTTCCGGTTCCCTCGCCGATTACTGGGACCTTTTCAAGAAACTCCCGAAGCTTCAGGGCGGCTTCCTCTGGAACTGGATGGATCAGGGAATCCTTCAGACGGATGAAAATGGGCGCCATTGGTTCGCTTACGGAGGCGATTTCGGCGAGACAATTCACGACGCCTCCTTCAACTGCAACGGAATGCTTGCACCCGATGCGCGACTGCATCCTGCCATGTATGAATTCCGCCACTGTACCCAGCCGGTCGATGTGGAACCGGTCCGTCTGAAACAAAAAAAATTCCGGATATGCAATCGTCAGGACTTTATGGATCTTTCGGTGTTTGCCGGAAAGTGGACGCTTGCGCTCAATGGCAGGACTCTCCGCACGGACAAGCTTCAGGGGCTCAAGGCCGGACCCGGGAAATCGGAGGAAATTTTGCTGGATTTTGAACTTCCCGTCCTTTCCGGAAAGGATGAGTTGTTTCTGAATTTTGAATTCTCTCTTGCACGGGCGACACCCTGGGCTCCGGTCGGAACTCTTCTTGCCCACGATCAGGTGGAACTCACACAAATCTGCAAAAAAACAAAACCCGGGGTGTCCGCAATTGTCACTCGCCCGAAAATAATCCGTCGGGCTCGGATTGTTTCCGTCCGGAATGGTGAATCGATCCTTCGCCTTTCCTCCCAGGACGGCTCCGGCTCTCTCGAGTTCGGACGAAAAAAAGTCTTTGCAGAACTTTTCGACTGTTGCCTTTTCCGTTGTCCAACTGAAAATGACGCCATCCGAGGCTGGCACGGACAGTCATACAAACCCGGCGTGCAATGGATAACCGCCGGACTGGACCGGCTGAAAACTCAAAGAGTGATAATAATGGAAAATGGTCCGGAACTCCGGATCGAAAAAATCTTGACCGGAACCGATCCAAAGGCTGAAATTGAATTCATTCAGACCATCCGGCCCGAACCGGACGGATTCTTCTCTTTCCTCCAGCACTATTCAATCCCGGAAACGTTTCCGACCCTTCCGCGAATCGGCGTTCGGGCCGTCCTTCCGAATGAGTTTGAAGAGGTGGATTACTTCGGGCGCGGCCCGTGGGAAAATTATTCCGACCGCTGCCGCGCTGCGGAAATCGGACTTTATCATTCCTCCGTCTCGAAAATGTATGAAGACTCCTATGTGGTCCCACAGGAAAATGGCAACCGCACCGGAGTCCGGTTCGTGACCCTTTCCTCGAACGATGCCGTTGTTCGTGTGGAATCCGATACGCCCTTCGAGTTCGGCGCCAGCCATGCCGACGCCCCGGATTTGTTCCAGGCGAAACATCAGAATGAAGTGCACTTTCAGCCAAAAACTTTCTGGCACATCGACTTGGCCCAGCGTGGCCTCGGTACCGGTGCATGTGGTCCCCAGACCCTGGAAAAATACGCCTTGAACAGAAAATCTTACGATTTTTCTTTTCGTCTGATCGTGAACAGACGAACGTCCAATTCCCGTAAAGCGAGCCCTTTGGCATACTGAGGGGGGGGAAATCGAATGGAGGGAAAAATGGTTCATTTTGATACGACGGAACGGAAGGCCATATGTATGCAGCGAAAATGCCGTCCTCCGTAACATGAGTTCAGAAGGAAGTAATTTCGAAAAACGGCTTCCTTCCGAGCAATTCGGGTATCGTATCTTGTAATTTGAAGTCTTTCCGGTCGTGCATCTTAAAAATCCTCCTCTTACGGAGGAAGAAACAATCCATCAAAAGGAGCTTATAATATGAAATTCGGAATGTTGATCATTCTTCTGTCCGCAGTCGGGGCGCTCTATGCCGAACAGACGCAAGTGCCGCTGGACGTCCAGACTCTATCATGGGCAATTAAAAACAACCTCTGCACCATAAATGACGGTACGTTGAAAATTGTCGGACAGTATGAAAGCGGTGGAAAAAATTTCTGGCAGTCGGTGGTAATTTCTCCCGCCTCCGCAGTCAAAATGGGACAGCAGGTCAAAATTTCCGCCGACATCAAAACCGTTGTTTCTCCGGGAACCAAGGGGATTTTCATGGTCTGCTTCCGCTTGGCAAACGCCAACGGACAGGGGATCTGCTACAGCGGTATTTATATATCCCAGACACAGGATTGGAAGACCTGTTCCAACGTCTTCAGTATTCCGGAAAACGCGACCAAAATGCAGATATATGTTGTCGCCCAGAATATGGATGCGAACTCTTCCGGGGAAGTCAAGAATATCAGTTGGGAGTTCGTCAAATAAAAATGTTTACTCCGGGCAAGCTATCCCCACTGCAAGCAACAGGGGATTGCGCCCGCGATTGAATATCGGAACTATCTTAATAGGACACAAGAAATGAGAGCTATAAAGTTTGGTATTATTGGCGTTGGAGGACGCGGGGGAGCCTTTCAGGACAACAACCATTTGCCAGAAGAAGGATATGAGATCACCGCAGGATGTGATATTAACGCCGAAGTCCTGTCAGCATTTTCAAAACGATTTCCGGATGCAAAGGCATTCACAGATTATCATGAACTTCTGGCTCAACCGGAACTGGATGCTGTATTTATTATTACTCCTGATGATCTGCACGAGGAAATGGCATGTGCTGCACTTGAAGCGGGGAAACATGTCTACTTGGAGAAACCTCTGGCAATCACGATAGCCGGTTGCGAAAATATCCTCCGGACCGCCATGAAGACCGGCAAAAAACTTTACATCGGCCACAACATGCGTTGTTTCCCGATTATCAAAAAAATGAAAGAAATCATTGATTCCGGTCTGATCGGTGAAGTGCAGTTAGCCTGGGAGCGGCATTTTATCAATTACGGAGGGGAGGCCTATTTTCGTGACTGGCATTCAGAGCGCAAACACGGGACCGGGCTGTTGCTTCAGAAAGGGGCCCACGATATTGACGTGCTTCATTGGCTAATGAATTCCTATACGACCAAAGTAGTCGGCATGGGCATGCTCTCTGTTTACGATAAATGTAAACGGCGTCCGGCTGGAACTCCGGGCAAGGCACACTGGGATATGAAAAATTATCCACCTGACGTTGCTCCGCCCTATTCCCCCATCATAGATGTTGAGGACAGCAACATGATTTTAATGCAGCTTGCATCAGGGAAGCAATGTGCATATATGCAGTGTCACTATACTCCGGACAGTGACCGTAACTATACCTTTATCGGAACTAAAGGCCGAATCGAAAACCATGGGGTCGCTGATAATGCTCAGATTCTGATATGGACAAACCGGGCTCCTGACACTTTGCTGCCAGACCAAACGATAACAGTGCGTGGAATCCCCGGAACACATTCTGGAGCAGACCCTGCTATCATGAAAAATTTCCGTGAATATGTCAGCGGGGAAGCAGAACCATTAACAAATCCAGTAGACGCAATGCGTGCTGTATTGGTTGGAATTGCCGCCCACGAAGCAATGCGAACCGACCTGAATTGCCGGGTTATTCCGGAAATATCCCCCGATATTTTAAAGTTTTTTGGCAGGAACTGAACTCCAGAAAGGATGCGTGATAATGAAATTGGCACATTCCAAGAAATTTATCCATAGCCATCCCATAGGAATGTGAAAAATTGAAAGAAGACGGCGCATGATGTAATTTATATTTCTTCCCCAAAAGATAAGGAGACATCATGAAACTGTCAAAAGCAATGGGTGATCGAAGCAAAAAACGCAGGAACCGAATATATGGTGCTGACCGCCAGGCACCATGACGGATTTTGTCTTTTCCGGACGGAGACCACGCACCGGAATGCGTTCGAACAAGGCCCGAAATGGGATCTGGTTCGTCTGTTTGTCGAAGCCTGCCGAAAACACGGGCTTAAGGTAGGTTTCTACTTTTCTCCGCCCGGGATTCAGACCGCTTCGACGGCTGAAAGAAGCATTTCCTCCTGAGCCTGAGCAAAAGAAGCTTGTCGAAAATCACATTCAGTTGAAGAATCTGCAGGTCAGTGCCGTTCCTGGCAAATTCAATAATCCGGTCGCGCAGAGTATCACGGGTATTTTTCGGAGCCTCCGCCGCCGGATTATTCCCCGTTCCCGATATCAGGCCGCTTTTCAGTGCAGCGATCCACTGCTCAATAGAGTATGGGGTGTATGTATCGAAACGATTTCCGCCTGTACAACGGATGTCTTTATAATTGTCCCTGACGGGAACGCTCCTTCTGGGTTAATGTCATGATTGTGGAAAACAGAACCGCTCTAAGTTATTCGGCGATCCAAGGGTCAGCGCACGGGCATTCCACCTGACTTTTGCCAATAAAAATGACATTGGTCTGCTGCCCGGCGTATGTCCGGTTCACAAAGAGGATATTTTCATACTTTTGCCGACAAATCTTTATATGAGCCGGATATTGAAGGATTACTATATGTATTCCGTTTATAATGAAGTATTAATGTAATTTTTCCGGATATGTTTAAAATTATTGACATTTTCTCCGGCTGGATAAATGAAAAAGGACTTATCGAACCGCCGGAAAAATATTGGAACTTTTTCGACTGGTCATACGGGCTGAACAATATTGACTATAACGGTAAAATAACTTCGTTGTTGAATTTTTTCTATATTTCAGCAGTAAAGGATTGTTTCGAACTTGTCGGAGAAGCAGAAATTAGAGTTGAAAAGGAGAAGTACCTTAAACTGCTTGAAAATGTAAAAATTGGTACGGAAAAATATTTGAAACATGGAAATTACTTCATTGATTCAGCAGGCGGCATAAGCAGTCAGTTAGCTCATGCATTGGTATTTTTGACCGGAGAATACGAAGATGATATAATTTTAAAAGCTTTACTTGATAAAGACTTACTGATACCCGAATTTTTCTTTCATATATTTATATTTGAAGCTTTAACAAAACTCGGTAAAGCGGACGAAGTCCTGAAGCGGATCAGAAAATACTGGGGCAAAAATGTCATGACCGGAACTCCGACAATATGGGAAGCCGGAATCCATGCCGAAGGGAAAAAAGCCTTTCGCGAAGCCGGCAGTCTCTGTCATGGCTTTGCAAGAGTTCCAATTGACTTCCTCCAAACTACTATACTTGGCATATATCCACTCAAAGCCGGCTTTAAAGAATTCAAATCAGATAATCGAAGTTTCATTAACAATTTCCAATAATCTTACTGCAATTACTGCGAATGGTAAGTTGAATACAGGCTGTCATGAATTTAAAATAAATAAAACGGTATAAGATCAAAATAAGAAATGACCACATTATAGACAACAACTTGATCGGAAATCAATATACAGTGGCTGAGGTGTACTCGCCGTTCGTTTACATTTTATTCAGGGAAGTATTGACAAACGCTCAACTACATGTATTTCCCATCCGAGCATTGGACCAAACTGCGGACCCACAACGGAATCCGGCGGCGAACCCGGGTGGCAATGCTGTTCTGATGCTGTACCAGGC
>CALABZ010000214.1 GCA_937888615.1 uncultured Lentisphaeria bacterium
GGCCAGTTCCTTTTCCGTCACATTAAGTTTGCCGGAAGTCATAGCCAGCCCGAGTTCGGTTTCGCGGATTTTCCCCATCGAAAGCTTCAATTCATTTTCTTTTGTCGCAAGCTGGGTGCTTGTCCGCTTGGCCTCTTCCTTCGACTTCTGCAAGTCAACGCTCAATGCCACAAGCTGAGTGCGCGACTGGGTTAACTCCGAACTCAGTACCTCATGGCGAGCCTGGGCCAGGTTCAACTGTTTTTCCTTCTCGGTCAGAACCGTCTGGGCCTTGCGGAGTTCCGCCTCCTTGCCGGAGGATTCACGCCGCGCCTGAGCCAGAATCTGCTGGAGACGCTCCAGTTCAGCCTTCAGGCGGGCACGTTCAGCCGCCAGCTTGGCTTTGTCGTTTTCAAGCTCGGCCTTATCGACTTCCAGTCCTTTTTTCTCCTGTTGAACCTGAGCCCGTTTGGCAAGCTCCTCCCGCATCTGATCCAGATAGGCATTTCGGGTGACTTGCGCAGTAGCCTGCACCACCCTGCCGCGAGGTGCCGGATCTCCGGTCCCGGTAGCCAGCGACAAGGCGGAAAGCACCAGAAAATCGCATATGATAATCAGGATCGACCGATTCACTCTTTACCGGCTCCATTTTTGGTGATGAGCTTTTGTTTCAACGGATATTGGAGAGCCAGACGCAGAAATACGCTGAAAATAATCCCCACCAGGGTGGACGAATAGGCGATCAGTTTGCTGATCGACGGATTGAACGTGATGACGATGAACGCCGAAACCGTCCCGAACAGCCCGAAATAAAGGGGCAGATCGAGGAAAATATCGGCATTCTCCAGTTTTTTCACCCGTACCTCATATATTTCCTTGCTGATCCGGATGCCGTTGAAAACCCAGAACGCGGTAATGAACGCGAATCCCTGGATCAGCAGGACGAAAATCAGAATAAAAAAGGAAAGTTTGGCCGTAATCTCCGCATTGGTTCCGGCAACGCCGGCAGCGGGACTGCCGCTTTGGACTTCGGTGACAATTCCTCCTTCGAACAACGAACGGAAAAACTCATTGCTGTTGTAAAAGTACAACATCGACAGCGTGATTACCAAAGCCAACCCCACGTAAACGGAGATCATGCCGATCCATTTCCATATTTTATTCATAATATCACTTTACCTCAGGCCTTTTGTATTTTCTTATCGCCATGCCACCAAGCGATCAGACTGGTACAGACATACATGGACGAGAAGAACCCGACCACAATACCGATCGCCATCATGAACACGAAGTCGTTGATCGACACCCCGCCGAAGAAGTACATGATGACCAGCACCAGCAACGTGGAAGCCGAAGTCAAAATGTTACGACTGAGCGTTTGATTGATACTTAAGTTGATCAACGGCCAGAAAGTCGGAGCGGCGCCGCTGTTCACATCCTCGCGAATACGGTCGAAGATCACGATGGTATTATTGATCGAATAACCGATAATCGTCAGGATCGAAGCCACCACCGGCAATGAAATCTGACGTCCGCAGACCAGATAGATCCCGATACTGATAATCACGTCGTGCAACAAACCGAGCACCGCCGCAAAACCGTAGTTGAACTCGAAGCGAAGCGCCACGTAAAACATAATACCGATAAAGGCGATCATACAGGCGATCAGGGCCATCTTGGTGAACTGCCAGCCGACCAGACCACCTACCGAATTTTCCTGCGCACCGGAGAAACCGGCCTGCGGGAACTTGGCGGTCAATACCTGCATCAGCCGGGCGCTGTCCGCCGCCGCATCGCTGTTATCGATATTTTTTTCATCGGAAGCAGGCACCACGATTTCAAGCTTCTTATCGGAGCCGCCCGTAGTGGATTTGTAGGCTATGCGGGTCTGCTGATAACCAGCTTGATTCAAAGCCTGTTCAATATCTTTCTGCGGAACCATGGTCTTGTAATCGAAGGTAATCTGCTGGCCGCCGGTAAAGTCGATGCTGAACACCGAATTGCCGCGCACCAGCGCAACCACAATACTGGCCACAATCAATGTCCCGGTAACGATGAAAACGATTTTGCGGTATTCGATGAATTTGAAATTGGAATCGGCGAAGAATTCCATCATATTCAGGTGTTTAAGCGGCTTGATGCGATTCATGATGTCAAAAATCAGGCGTGTCAGGAACAACGCGGTGAACATGCTGGCGACAATCCCCAGGCACAGGGTCACGGCGAAACCTTTCACGGCGCCCGATCCGAAATACATCAGGATCAGACCGACGAAGAACGTCGTCAAGTTCGAGTCCAGAATAACCGTAAACGCCCGGCTGTAACCGATGTCGATGGCGTTCATGATATTTCGTCCCGCTTTTATTTCCTCTCGAATGCGTTCGTAAATCAGCACATTGGCGTCGATGGACATCCCGATGGTCAGGATGATGCCGCCGATACCGGGCAAGGTAAGCGTAGAATCAAACGCCGCCATGGCGCCGACCAGAATAATGAAGTTGCAGCCGACGGCAATGATGGCGACCACCCCGGCCAGCCGGTAGTAGATCAGCATAAAAACCGCCACCAGCACCAGCGCGATGGTACCGCTGAAAATCCCCTGCCGGACGTTGTCCGCGCCGAGGGTCGGGTCTGTATCGAACATCCCGTCGATACGAATCTGCAGCGGCAGGCTGCCGCTGTTCAAGGCGTTGGAAATATTCTGAATTTCTTCCATTGAGAAACGACCGGTGATCTGGGCATTGCCTCCGGTAATCGCATTCTGGATATTCGGAGCGCAGTAGAATTTGCCGTCAAGCACGATGGCGAGGCGGCGCCCCACATTTTCCGATGTAATCCGGGCGAATTCCTCCGCGCCTTTGGTATTGAAACGCAGGGAAATCAGACGCTGGCCGTATTGGTCGACCTGGGGCTGGGCTTCCGCGACGCCTTTGCCGTCCATCACATAGTTTTTCAAGTTCAGAAATACGTAATCTTTTTCCATCTTGCCGTTCCGGCCGGTGGAATCAGCCGACATCAGGGTATAGCCGAGCGGCATCGTAAAGTTTTTCGGATCATCCAAGTAATTCTTTAACCAGGTCCCATTTTCTTCCGGAACCAGGTAGAAGCGGAGTTTGGCGCTCATTTTGATGAGGTCGCGCAGTTTCAGCTTTTCGTCCTTGGTTACGACCGGGACTCTGAGCGAGATGAAGCGTCCGCCGGCGGGGGAAATTTCCGATTCGAAAATCTTCTGTCCTTCCATACGGGTACGGAGGGTTTCGATGGCCTGGTCGCGATAATAATCGAAGCGTTCGGCGGCGTCGATTTTCGTCTTATGACCATCTTTGTCGTATACTTCCCGGGTTTCGGGAATCAGTTCCAGTAGGAATTCGACCCCGCCGTTCAGGTCAAGCCCAAAGCGAATCGAACTGCTTGATTTTTTGCGAACCAGGCTGATTACATCGCGATTATCCTGCAGGTCCTGGCCTTTGACCAGCGGAGTCAGGTTTACACCTTTGCTGGTCGCCACATCCAGAATGGCCTGGGAAGGATAAAGGGAGGCATCTTTTTTCTGCCTGTTCTGAGCTTCAACGATTACTTCTTCAAGCACCGGATCGTTGGGGTTCTTGGCTGTCGACTTCAAGGTCTGGTAAAAATCGCGCGGCGCCAACGGGTACATTGATGCCCCGAAAACCACCAGCACGACCAGTGCAATTATCAGACGCAATACAAACGGACGTTTATTCATCTGTTTCTCCACCGATCCTGCAGGTTATTTGCCTTCAGTTTTGTTTTCTTCGTCAACGGAGGCGCTAACACCGCTCTTGGCGACTTCCACCCGGGTGTCCTTGGCGATTTCAACGATAAAAGTTTTGTCCTTGACTTCGACGATATTGCCATAGAGGCCGCCGGCAAGAATCACTCTGGAACCTTTCTGCAGGCCGTTCAGCATCTGCTGGTGCCGCTCGCGCTGTTTTTTCTGGCCGCGGCTGGAAATCCAGATCAGGGCGACCATCATGACCAGCAGGGGAATCCAGATCAAAAATCCGCCCTCGGGACTGCGCTGGGCGGTTTCGGCGGCAGCTCCGGCGGCAGGGGCCGCGGTCGTTGCCGGTGTTTGTGCTTGAGCTAAAACAGTGAGCATATTAAGCATTTTCGTTTTCCTTCATCGTTATTTGGTAGTTCTAACTTGAAATATCAGAACAAAATACATCAAAAATAGCGAATAGCAAGCATAAGTTACAGCAAAATTTGAATTTTATGCCGAAACCGGCGGCCGTTCCGGCCGGGAAATGGAGGTCCTTCAACGATTGATGCGATTCGAATAGTAAATGCCGGGAAGCATCAATAACGTCGAGGCCAACAACGGCACCATATACGTCCCCGTCCATTCGTAAAGCCACGCCCCGATCATCCCGCACAGCAGCAGCGGCGGTGCCATCGCAATCGACATGAACGCACTCCCCTTGGCCCGCAGGCGCTTGCCGGGCAACCCGATGATCATGCTCGACGCCACCGAGTTCCAGCAATCCTTGGCAAAGCCGAACAGGAAAAAAACAAGCAACGCCGTCGGAATATTGTAACAGAATATCGTCAAAATGAACGTAACCATATAGCAGGCCAGCGAAATGATCTGCGCATGTCTCAACGGAAAACGGTTGCTCCAGTAAATCGTGAAAAAATTGCCGGCGATCGCACCGATCACCACCATCACCGTGAAGATCCCCAGCCAACTGTTGTCCAACCCCAGGTCTTCGCAGATTTTAACCGGAATAAAGGCGATGCTGATGTAGGTGGCGCCGAAAAATATCCGGGCAATCGTGAAATTTATGATGTCTTTATTGCGCACCACCTCCCAATAACTCGGCACCAGCGTCGTGGTACGCGGCTTGACGCTCACACTCCGGGGTTCCCGTATCCGGCTCATGAAATAGAGGGAAGCCATGATCATGAGCCCGGCGATCATAAAAAGCGCCCCGAATCCGCCACGCCCCGGAAACCACTCCAGAATGTATTTGATCATGAACCCGACCAGAATCCCCAGCAGCGAAGTAATGCCGAAGCGAATCGCAAACAGCCGGGGAATATAGCGGGACGGGACCGTGTTGCCGCACATCGAATTCCAGAACGGCGCGATAATCCCGGTGAAAAGCCCCATCCACACCACCGAAATCAGAATCGAATACACAATCACCGTATTGTCCGAACAGAACCAGGCGACCAGCGCCACCAGCGGAAACGCAATTCGCTGAATCGCGCAGACCGGCACCAGAAAAGGCAGTTTGTACTTGATCCGATCCGAACGCCCCGCAATGAACACCGTCGGCAAAGCACTGACGAAAAGGAACAGCACCGGCGTAAGCGCAATCATCATCGGCGACCCGCCCAGGGATTCGACGATCTTCGGCATGACGGTTTCGTAACTGACGAAACTGATCCCGGTCAAGTACAAAACGCCCTCAATCGTATGAAGCGTGAAATTGTCGGTTTTGTGCGCCATGAAATACCTTATAAGCAGATGCATTCCCTACTAATATATCATGTCGCATTATCCAATACCAACGCCGGTTTCATCAATCATCGCTAATTTTTCATCTTTTGGATGAGTTGAAATCCAGCAGTCTGTCGGACTGTTAGAAATGCCTCTTCGCCGGAATTTATGGGTAAAACAACGTATTTCCATCAGAATCTGTTGCTTCTTTCTACACTCGATGAACAATTTTTTTCATAAATTTTCAAATCCGCTATTGATATATATTGGTAAATATGATATAATATGGTAAATAAATTCAGAAAGGTAAAGTCGATGGATTTTTCTTTTGTTCGAAAGAAATTGGCTGAAAGTCAACTGCCGATTTATGAAACCGTGATACGGACCATCCGGGAAGCCATTGAATCCGGAGAATTGCCTCCCGGATTCCGGCTTCCGTCCGACAAGGAACTGGCCGCCGAATTCGGAATCAGCCACGTTACGCTGGGCCGCGCGCTCAATGAGTTGAGAGCACTCGGATTGCTCAAGCGCTGGCGTGCGCTCGGCACGTTCGTGAAGGAGTCTTTGCCGGATAAAATGGAACGCCGTCGCAATATCGCGATCGTCTTCGACTTCGCCAATGCGATCACCTTTCACCAGGAATCGTTTCTGGAGCTGCATAAAAAACTGGATGAGGCAGGATTGACGCTGCTTTTCTTTTCCTCGGGAGGCTCCTCCACCAAACAACTCACGCAGCTCAAGTCCATTGTTTGCGATACCTCGCTGAAGGGCTGTATTTTCTGGTCGATTTTAAATCCGGAACAGGCCCGGGAACTGATCCAGAAAACGCCTTCTTATTTCCCGCTCGTATTCATGGACAAGATTTATCCGGACCTTCGGCACGACGCCGCCACCTACGACAACTTTGTTTCGGCTCGCAAACTGGGAGGTTTCCTGCGGAAAAAGGCCCAAAGCATTACCTGGGTATTTTCCGAAGACCAGGAAGTATTAGGTTCGACGACGGATCGTTTCAACGGGCTCTGCGAAGGATTCGGGCCCCATGTGCGGAAATGCAGACTCAGTGAAATGCCCGGTTCGGGAACGCCTTCCGGTTGTCTTGTTTTCTCTTCGGAAGCCATTTACGATGAGTATCGGACGAATTTCGGAGAGCCGAAGGAAGCTTATGCCTTCGCCTCCAGGGACGGGTATCCGGGAATCCGCTTTGATGTCCGGAGTATGGCGGACGCGGCGGTTTCCATCCTGCTGAGGCGGCTGAATGGAGACGACGCGCCGTTCATTCATCTTACAAGCAAATGGACGTTGAATCGGAATGCAATCGCTCCGGCTCCGACGAGCTTTGGATCAGGGGCCCATTCTCGCCGGAGTACCCCCTGTGAAGAACTCTGATTTTTAGACACTCCCGCGAGGGAAAAACGAAAATAGACCGTTATGATTCCTGGAATCAATAAGTTAAATGCAATGTAGTTATAAAAATTTAGACAAAACCAATGATTATGAAAGGAGATGCGATTATGAAAAATGATGAAAACAAAGTTCCGCTACATGAAAAAAGATTTACGCTGATAGAACTTCTAGTGGTTATTGCAATTATAGCAATCCTTGCAGGAATGTTGCTTCCGGCACTCAGCAAGGCCCGGGAACGCGCGAAATCGACCAACTGTGTCAGTAATTTGAAACAGGTTCACATGGTGTTGTATAATTATACCGGCGATTTCGACGGTTGGGTTTGGCTGGATTGGAAAAAAGCCGGCAGAATTACATATGGGCTGGTTAATATCGGGTATATTAAAGACGAAAAGGATGCAATTTTTCACTGTCCGAAAGTGTTGGACCCGGATTCCACCAATGGATACGGTACCCGTTTAAACACGGATCAAGTTCCATCACGACTCTGCAGTGTCCAGACTCTTAGCGGAGACTCAGCAGCCAGTACGTTTATGAAAATGAATTTAATAAAATCTCCGTCAGCTTTTTTTTATATTGGGGATACAGAGAACCGGATAACCTTAAAACGCACTTCTTATTTCTCGGTCCGCATGATGGGTGGAAATTACGATGGTTTACTTTCTTTGCACTGTCATGATGGAAATGCCAATGCGGTGGCCGCGGACGGACACGTTGAATCAATCAATGACCCAAATTCTTTTTTTGATAGAATCCTTAAGGAGTTTCGTGTTGACAATAGCAATTGGGCATATACAATAGGAGTTTTAGACGCTTACGGTATCTGTAAAACCAAATTCTGAACCTCATCGGAACGAAATATATATGAAGCAGCGGCGAATCCATTCGGTCAGCCGTACAAGGAAACAAATTATCAACACAAACCAATACTTTTGAATTTGGTTTGGAGAAGGGAAAATGAAGACACACCGTTTCATCACAATTTTCTTATTGCTGGTCGGCACGCTGACATTTGCCTATGGGGCCGATAGCGATATTTTTCCGGAGTCTGCATTCGGGTGGACAAAATATCTGGAGAAAACAAATGCCCGGGGAACCCTTGCACTGCTGCCGAATGGCGTGATCTGCCTGAAAAGCTCCGACGGACTGCTGGTGCGTGCGTTTTCTGTCACCGTTCCCTTTGGGACTCCGGTTGCAGCAGGAGAACGTTTTACGCTCAGTTACCAAGGCAGAAGCAATTTTCAAAACGCCCAAAAGGATTGTCGCGGCGGAATGATCCTGTTGATAATTCACTTTACCGACGGAACCGAGCGCCGTGAACTCATGGGAGCACGTTTTACCAGAACTTCGAACTGGAAACAGCAAACGGCTGTCTATTCCCTGGAAAAACCGGCAAAAGCCATTTCTCTGTGGTGTGATCTTGCAGACACGGAAGGCGTTTTTGAAATCAAAGATTTGAAATTGACCCGGGCAACGACCTCTCCGAAGCCAAAGGACAGCGAGGTCTATGCGGAAAACTCTTTCGGTTGGTCCTACATGGGAGAGGTCAAAGCCGCGAAAGGTGCGATGAAATCACTGCCGGATGGAGAAATCCGGATTGAAAATCATAACGGCATGCTTGTTCGGACAGTGTCGCGTTCCATCCCCATCAACCAGAGTGAGCCATTTCCCCTCGTCGTGTCCGTCCCGGAAAAATATACGCCGGAAAAATATACGCCGGAAAAATTAAGCGCCGACAGCGGAACGCGATCCCGGGGAGCCTATATTACCGTGGTTTTCACCTTTCAGGACAATACTCAGTTCCGCTGGGGTGACGGGCTGCGTTTTACCCCCGATGATACCGATTGGACCTTACGGCGTAGTGTTTATTATCCGTCCAAGCCGATCAAATCTTTATCGTTGTGGTGTAATCTGGCCGACGTTGAAGGAAGTTTTCATTACAAAAATCCGCATATCAGTTCCCGGGGTAACAACGTTATGAATGATGAAAAAAAATCTGAATTACCCAAGACCGAAGTAAAAGAGAAAAGAACGACCTCTTTCAATCCGAATGCGAAGTGGATTTGGCGCAGAGGAGGGGATTCACAGAAGGTAACTCTTCGTTTCCGATGTGAATTTAATTTGCCGTCAAAACCGGTAGCGGGTACTTTGAACTTTGCCGCCGATGATATGTGCAACGTTTTTATTAATGGAAAAAGAACGGTCAAAAACGGCAGTTTTTACTGTCCGAAAGTTGATGCCGGAGAGTTTTTGCAAGCAGGGCAAAACTGTATTGCCGCCGATGTTACCAATTATGTCAGTCAAGCCGGTTTCCTGATGTATGGCGATGTGACTTTATCCGATGGAAAAAGTATGAGACTTACCACAGGGAACAACTGGGGTTGGTATTTGGGGAAAGAGGACGATACGGCTTACAGAGAAACCGGCTTTGATGACTCCGCCTGGGGAAACGTCATTGAACTTAACAATGTAACGGATCCTCACCCATGGCGGGAGCGCATAGAATTAAGTCGCTTCATGCCCGCAAGAGAGTATGAGGAGTACAGCTCTCACATCAGTCAAGTAAAAGAAAAAATTTCAACCGGTTTGCGAGAAGTCAAAAATATTTTATCGACGCAACAGAAACCCGGGGCAACATTTTTTGTACGAAAACAGAATGTCCCACATGTTTTTGTGGAGGGGCACAACACTCAATTGCCATGCTTATTCTACAATGCCAGCATGAGCAAACTTGAACAGCCGGACACCTTTGAGCGTATCGAAAGATTGTATCGATCCGGGATTCGGGTTTTTACGGTAGTTTGCAAGATGGAAAAATCCTGGAACGAGGATGGAACTGTTGACATCAGCGAAGCGGAAAGACAGATCATGCATCTGTTGGCAGCGGCGCCGGAGGCTTATCTGATCGTGACTCCGGTATTGGACCCGCCGGAATGGTTCGTAAAAAAATATCCGGATGAATTAATTGGGTATGGAAGCGGTAAAAAGGCGGTTTATGACGGCGATGCTCTCGCGACTCCTCTGCTCAGACCAT
>CALABZ010000215.1 GCA_937888615.1 uncultured Lentisphaeria bacterium
GGTTATTCAATGCTCGTCCGGCAAAAATTTCCCTTGATTGTCCGGCCACCGGCGCTCGTCCCAAATTCCACAGCGCGGACGGCAGCAACTCCCTTATTTGCCCGGAACATTTCAGATATTTTGCGGCAGCGGAGAGGATGGGACCGAAATCCACCCGCCATGCTTGAAAATCCCTTTCACGGGGAACAAACATACCACAATCCGGACAGCTTGCCAACGGCGATTGGCGGCCGCCAGAATTGCGAAGCATCGTCCACGGAAGCATTTTGCCGCACTCAGGGCAGATGACATGTCCGTTGAGATTTGTTCGAAACAGCATACCGAGGCGCTGCAACTCACCGCCGTACTCCGCCAGTTCATGGTGAAGGAGGATCGCCTCCGTCAGATTTCCCAGCGTTGTGACCTTGTCAAAAAAGCCTTGGTTGAGCATCGACACCCTCCTCAAGCAAATACTGTTCCCCGATATTCCTCAGCTCTTCAAAATTACTTCGCAGAGTGCATTTATTCGGCTGAATGGTAATGGACATGGTTCTGGAAACACCATCGATCATGATGTCAAGCAGCACACGTATCTTGGTTATTTTGAGGATGTCCAAAGGATAGTTTGCCGGATGCAGATCGTGGGCGAGCGACCGGTAAATCTCTTCGCCGTCAGAATTATCTTCCACAGTGATGGAATGGCCGCGGCGTTTTGTTTCGGGAATGGAGAACTGCATCATCACGATTCGCGGATTGGAAACACCAAGACGGGGACATGGTTCGAGTTTGTTCTCAATGTACTTCAGATCATTGATTGAATAGATATTTTTACGAACTTCTTCATTCTTGATCGACACGGTGAAAATATTCCGGCAAAACGCTTCCTGAAGATGTTTTGCATGCTTGACGCCACCCATGCAATAGGTTTCGATCACGCCCTGTTCCGGATTGTGGATAAACACAATATTAAATGCCCTGCATTCCTCGCGGCGTACAAGTTTTTCCTCTCCGGAATCCGTTTCCCATTTCTCATAGATATCGCTGTAGTCGCTCAAATAAACAAAAATATATTGGAGTCCGTTGTGGCGCTCCTGATATTCGGCAATGTAATGTTTTCCTCGCTGCTGATGTTGCCAGAAGTAAGCGGAAATGTCGCTCCCCAGCTTGCCAAGAGTCTCCGGATCATGCTTCATCGTCATATGCGACGGGATGTGGAACCGATACCAATGCTGGGCCGAAAGAGTATCCGAATGGGCAAACAGCGAGGATGCCTCCCAGATCTCCCGGTGGTTCAAATAAATGTAAAATGCCTTGTCGTAGCGGTTCTTCAATTCGGAAAACTCTGCGGGGAATGTGTATCCGAGCACTTCCACAGCTTCAATGGCTTTTGTCAGAGTCTCGTCATCGGATGCAAAAAAGAACACATCACGCATAATACGTTCGACCGAAAGAAGTTTTGTTCCGGGAAGACAGTTGAATGCATCCCGCAGTTCATAGAACTTTGCCGCGACAACATCAATTCCGAGGTCGCATTTTTTCTCTGCGAAGAACTGAGCGAGCAGAAAACGCGCCGACATCTTGAGAACGGTCATTGGATTGTATGGTCTCATGTCAAATCCTCCTATGGTTTTGGGTTTGTCTTGATTTTTTGTTTCTATGGTGATACATTAAGCTCATGTATGGGGAATATTACTCCTCATACTTTGAAATAATGAAAAAAAATAAGGATTATCATGAACGTCAGTCAATACAGGTTGAAAAGGATGATCCGGATCGTTGATATGATGCGGAAACATAAATATCCCAATTATACGACCATCAAACGTGATTTTGATCAGGCCACTTACGATACCAACGAGACGCTGATCCTGACCTGCGATAGAAAAACCGTTTGGAAAGATTTGAAGATTCTGAAAGATGAATTCAACTGCCCGTGGGAATATGACCGGAGGCGGCATGGCTATTATCTAACCGATCCGCATTGGGATTTCGCGTATCCGGCCTATTTAAGCGAAACTCAAATGATGGCGATGCTGATGGGGCGGAGAATTTCAGAAGAAATCTTTCCTGAACCGCTTCGAAGTGAAATTACCGATGCCGTCGACTATTTGCTGAATGTTGCCAATCCGGATTTGGTGAAGTGTTCTTTCGTGTCGCAGATGAAATTGTTCTCAGCGCAGATTGGAGAGATTGATTCCGAAATTTTTGACTGTGTCTATCGGGCGTGGCGCGATCATCAGATCCTGCACATAGAATATAGGGATTACCATGGAAATATATCGGAACGCGAAATTGAACCGCATGCGCTTTTTTTTAATAACAACAATTGGTACATCTATGCGCGCGCGAAAGATCTTGATGCAATCCGCAGTTTTATGATTCACCGGATTCAAAAGGTAAAGGCGCTTCCGGAAACGTTTATTCCCGATCCGGCCATTTACGGAGATATCAAATTCACGCTCACCCCTGTTTCCAATGTGGTTCTGCGCTTCCACAAAGACATTCATGATGCGATTTTTTCCGTACCATTCCATGAAAAGCAGGAGATCATCTGGGATACGGGAGATGAGCAGTACAAACTGGTGAAGATTCCTGTCGCTCCACAAGAAATCCTGATACAGCGAATATTGTCACAAAAGGGAAAACTCGTTGTTATTGAGCCGTTATCCTTAAAAGAGGAAGTTCGCAAAGCAGCCGAAGAAGTGATTGCGGCTCATTCCGATTGATAGAATAAAAATCTGTTTCATCGCGCGAAACCGAGAGAAATCCGGGGTTCGCGCTTTTTTTTTGCCAAAAAAACGGAAAAAACATAAAAATCTCTGAGGATTTCCTTTCTCAACCTGAATATACGGCTTGGAAACAATCAGTGCGAAAGGAAAAACTCAATGAACTATGGAAGCGTATGCAGTGGCGTCGAGGCGGCGACGCTGGCATGGGAACATCTCGGCTGGATTCCGCTTTTCTTCGCGGAAGTCGAGCCATTTCCTTCGGCGGTGCTGTGTTACCGTTTCGGGGCGACGCGGCCTCTGCGACCGCTTGATCCGGCGGACGCGGACAATGACAAGGATCGAAAACTCCGGGAGAGCTGGGCAAAGCAGATTGCCGGTCTTCCGCCGGTCGGACAAGTGCCGAATCTCGGAGATTTCACACGAATAAAGAAGGATGACTATGACGGAAAAATCGACCTGCTTGTCGGTGGCACGCCATGCCAGGATCTGTCCATCGCCGGAAAACGACTGGGATTTGAGGGTTCACGCAGCGTCCTCGCTCTCGACTTTGTACGACTGTGTTTTGAAAGTGGAACGCGCTGGATTGTGTGGGAAAATGTCCCCGCGACTTTATCCAGCCGCAACGGAGAGGACTTCGGAAGATTTCTCTCTCTTCTCGCCGGATGGGACGTCCCCGTCCCGAAAGACGGCTGGGGAAAATGCGGAATCGTCACCAACGCCCCCGGATGTTTCGGACTGGCGTGGCGAATACTTGACTCTCAATATACCAGAGTGGAACAATTTCCGAGGGCGGTCCCGCAGCGAAGGAAACGTCTCTTCCTTGTCGGACATCTTAATCACTGGCGTTATCCCGCCAAGGTATTATTTGACGGTGAAATGTGCGGCGGGCATACTCCGCCGGGCCGCACGAAGGGGCAAAGACCTTCCGCCGGTGCTGAAAGCGGCATTGATACGGCAAAGTGGTGGGACGGTTCCGAACAGGCAGGCACATTAACGGTTACCAGTGACCGGCAGTTAATGCCGGATAAGGGACGACTTCAATGTGTGCTTGAACCGGGTAATTCCGATGTGGAATGCTTGGACATGCGGCTCATTGACACTCATGACCGGGAATTGTCACCGACACTGATCTCAACGGATTACAAAGGTGGAAAAGCCATCTCCTTTTATCCGCAAAGGAAAGCGGAGAGCATCAATCCGAGCGAGGAGTGTGCAAACACGCTGACCAACGGCGGTGCGCCGGGATTTCAGAATGCGATCTGCTACGAGAACCATGCGCAGGATTCACGGATAAAACCCGTTGATGTTGCACAGGCAATTACTGCGCGGATGGGGACAGGCGGCGGCAATCTCCCTGTTGTTCAAGATGTAAAATTACCGATGACCGCACCACAAGATACCGGGTGCGACGAAGCACAACGCAAAGACGGCGAACCGTCGGAAAGCGGAGCGGCCATCGGGTTTATCAAGAACGACGCGGGAGGCGTACAACAGGGCTTCTGGGAAGAGGTTTTCCCGACCATGCGAACGGAAATTACTCCGGCAGTTGCCCGGAAAGAGAGTTTTAATATCTCTTTTTGCGATGCCAACGGGACGCGCAAAGACCGCAAAAACGGCGGACTTTACGTGACTCCGGCCGAAACATGCAAAACGGTTACCACCGGCGGCACGAACGCCGAAACTGTGGTTATTGACGCAGTCGCTCTTGACGGAGACAAGATTGCCAAGGCGGAGCGCAAAGGCGGTTCCGGGCTGGGAATCAATCAGGACGGCGTGATGTACACGCAGACGGTCAAGGATGTGCATGCGGTGGCGTATCAGGAATGCGTCCCGCTGGATCTTCGGAATGCGACCCGAGATCCGGAGAAACACGACGCAACCAACCGGCAGGGTGTCGGAGTCGGTGAAGACGGCGATCCGATGAACACGGTAACCGCGTTCAATGTTCCCGGCGTCGGATGCCATGCGACGGTGCGTCGGCTGCTTCCGATTGAAACGGAGCGGCTGATGGGATTTCCGGACAACCACACGAGAATCCCGTGGAAGGGCAAGCAGGAAGAAGATTGTCCCGATGCGCCAAGATATAAGGCGTGTGGAAATTCAATGGCTGTCAACTGCATGATGTGGTTGGGCGAACGGATTGCGGAAGTTGAAAAATTAGCATCCACAGATGCTAATTTCCATAACCATAAGGAGCAAAACGGATGAGTGAAGTCGAACCCGAATGCCTTGAATGCGCCCGCCAGTATGAGGAGCTTCTTGCCGATTATCGGCACTTGAAAAAGAAGATCCGAAAAATGCGGAAATCTTTTGCGGCGATTGAGTGTGCGCTCACGCACAAGTGCGATCATTACGCCGAGTTTATCATAGGGGAATGTGAAGCCCATCGCGGTAAATACGAACCGGACGATTGCGAAAATTAGAGCCGGACGGCTCTAATTTAGAAAGGAATCGAAATTAAACAAGTTGCTCTAACTTTAATGAAGGACTTTTATGTCGGAAGATAAAACAGTTGAAAATGCGATCCGCGAGAATGCGTCCGGGCCGAAGTCCGCCGAAATCGACGGGCAGAAGGTGGAACAGCATTCTTTGAAAGATCAGATTGCGGCGGACGAATACCTCGCGACGAAAAAGGCGGTAAAATCCCGCACAAGCGGCCTGAAGATCAGTAAACTTTGCCATTCAGGATCGTAGAGGTGTTCTTATGTTCAACAAACTGAAAACAATGTTCCGGACGCGGACGCCGCCGAAAACGGTTCTTCCCGTCGTCCGGGCGCGGTTTGACGCCGCTCAGACAACGAAAGACAACGTCCGGCACTGGGCGGCGGCGGATCACCTTTCCGCTGATGAGGAGGCAAGGCCGGAAGTCCGGCGAACGTTGCGGATGCGGGCTCGCTATGAGGTCGCCAACAATTCGTATGCCAAAGGTTTGGTGCAGATGCTCGCCAACGACTGCATCGGCACGGGGCCGCGACTGCAAATGCTTTCCCCCGACGAAGAGTTCAACGATGAGGTCGAGAGGGAATTTTTCCGCTGGGCCGAAGCGGTCGGTCTGCCGCAGAAATTGCGAACCATGAGATTTGCCAGATGCCAGGACGGGGAAGCGTTCGCCGTAATGACGACCAATCCCAAAGTGCGACACTTGGTCAAAATGGATCTGACGCTCCTTGAAGCCGACCGCATTTCCGGCGAGTTGCGCTGGCTGGAAAACGACGCCTCCGTCGATGGAATCACCTTCGACACCTGGGGAAATCCGGTGGATTACCGGGTGCTGAAATACCATCCCGGCGATGTGCATTACATGCCGGGCGACGAGGCGATTCACGTTCCGGCGGAATATATGCTCCATATCTTCCGTCAGGAACGTCCCGGTTTGCATCGCGGCATCCCGGAAATCACTCCAGCTTTGCCCTTGTTCGCCCAGTTGCGCCGTTACAATCTTGCGGTCCTGTCGGCAGCGGAGGCGGCCGCCGATTTTGCGGCAATCCTCTACACGGACGCGCCGCCGAACGGCGAATCCGACGAAGTTGAACCGATGGACAGCATTCCGTTGGAACGCAATATGATGCTGACCGTCCCGGCAGGCTGGAAGATGGGGCAGCTTGATCCCAAGCAACCGGCGGCAAATCATTCGGAATTCGTCAAGATTATTCTCGCGGAGATCGCCCGGTGTGTCTGCTCGACTTACGGCACGCTGGCCGGAGACTTTTCCGGTCACAATTACGCCAGCGGACGACTGGACAATCAGATCTATCACAAGAGTATTCTGGTTGACCGGAGTTTCTGGGAGACGGAAGTCCTGAACCGGATTTTCGAGGTGTGGTTCCGGGAGTTCCTGCTTGCCAAAGCGTATGTTTTTGCGGATGACCGGCACATGTGGTTCTGGGACGGGTTCCCGCACGTCGATCCCGGCAAGGAAGCGACGGCGCAGGAGAAACGTCTTGCGAACAACACTACGACGCTGGCGGCGGAGTGCGCCAAGGACGGACGCGATTATCTGTCGGTATTGCGTCAGCGTGCCAAGGAAATCAAGCTGATGCGCGAACTTGGAATCCCCATTCAGGGCGAGGAAAAGTCACCGGAAATACAAGTTGAACCGGAAGACGGTTCGGAACCCGTAAAGGAAGAATGATGAGCGAATTTACTCTGATTGAAGCCGCCAACGGAGCGAAGCCGAAAGTGGTCGGACTCGCCTATTCCGGCGGCAAGATGAATCTGCCCGGCTGGAAATATCCGGTGGTGGTGGATTTGAGCGGGATGGAAATTCCCGACACCGTGCCGTTGCTGACGAATCACGAAAACAAGACCGATTCCCGCGTCGGCATGATTACTGCCAGCGTCAAAAACAATGCGCTGGAAATCGCGGGCGAAATCGTCTCGGACAGCAAGGACGCCGCCGATATCGTCGCGCAGAGCAAAGCCGGAGCCGACTGGCAGTTGAGTATCGGCGCGGACGTAAAAGAGTGCGAACTGGTGAAAGGCTCCCGCGAGGTGAACGGCCAGTCGCAAGAGGGACCGTTTTACCACATCAAAAAGTCCGTGCTCCGGGAAGTGAGCGTCGTTGCTGTCGGAGCCGATGCCAAAACGAGCATGAAAGTCACTGCAAAATTCACCCTTACCAAACTTGAAGGAGAACGTATGACCGAAGAAGAAAACAAGACCGTTGCCGCCGCGACCGAAAGTGCAAAGCCGGGAGTTCCTCCCGCCGAACCGGAAAAGAAGCCGGAGGACGGCAAGAAAACCGAACCGGGGAAGAAGTCGGAAGAGGACGGCAAAACCGCCGAAGCCGCCAATTGCGATTCCGAAAAGAAAGCGAACGCGGAGGCCGTTCCTCCTGCGATTCAAGCGAGTGCCGCGGACATGACCGCAACTGCCCGTGACGCGGCTGTGGCGGCGGTCAAAGCCGAACGTGAGCGCGTCGGTGCGATTCAGACAATCTGCGCCGGGGATTATCCCGAAATCGAAAAAGAAGCGATCAGCGCCGGATGGACTCCGGAAACCGTGACGCAGAAGGTTCTTGCGATGATCCGTTCCGAGCGTCCGGCGGCCAACGTCAATATTGCCGTCAAGTCCGCGCCGGAGGGCGGGGAACTTCGCAAGAC
>CALABZ010000216.1 GCA_937888615.1 uncultured Lentisphaeria bacterium
TCGGCGTTCTTCCTTCGTCAGTGTTACTACATATTTTATTACCGGCATGATATTTTTCCAATTTTGTTTTTGGAAAATATCATAGCATGTTTTTATTAAATTTCAAATGCAACTAAACACTAGATTGTGTCGTCATGAGATTTTAGCCCATACAGCCAAGCAGCGAATCTGCACCGCCGCCAGAAAGGAGGCCGTTCTCTTTGCGTAACGCGTCGCAATTCCACGCCATCGCTTGAGTTCCATAAAGGCATTTTCGACAAAATGCCTGAGTTTATACAATTCCTCATCATATTTTCGTTGCTCCTTGCGATTCTTTTTGGGCGGAATAACGACCTGCATTCCAGCCTCTTCTGCTTTTCTCACGATTGCCTCTGCGTCATAACCGCGGTCGGCGAGCAAGACTCTCGCTTCGATTCCATCGATCAACTTTTCAGCCTGTGTACAATCCGCTGTGGTACCTTTTGTAATAAATATTCGGACCGGCACACCATGCGCATCCACGGCCAAATGTATCTTGGTGTTGAGCCCCCTTTTGTCTTTGCCATATCCTCATTGCCACCACGGGCTCCCGTCCCATGCGCATGAACCTTGACATGACTGGCGTCTATCATCAAAAGCTCGAACTCCGATTCATCAATCAACTTCTCCAACAGGGATTCCCAAACTCCTTTGTCGCGCCAGCGGCAAAATCTTCGATGCGTGTTCTTCCAGTCACCGTAGGACGGCGGCAAGTCACGCCAAGGTGCGCCTGTTCGCAAAATCCAGAAAACCGCATTAACGAACTGCCGGTTATCACGTGCATTACCTCCCCATGCCCCCTTACGGCCTGGGAGATGTGGCTCTAAACGCTCCCAAGCCGCATCCGATATATCATGTCGCCTGTATGCATCCGCCATCTTTTGGCCTCCTTGTGACGTTTGCATAATATAGCACACATCTCGTGACGACGCAATCTAATGAACAGAACATTTCTTGCTGTGTGGAATGACTTATATCCTGGTTGTCATATGTGGCAAAATTAAAAGTACCCTGGTCCTTTCGGCATTAGGCCATGAAACACCTGATTCAGTCTATTGGGGACTTGCAAAAATCGGGGAGAAGTGATATAATGTTCAAGCGTTCACAAAATTTCGCACATTAACAAAAGGAATAGGAAAAATGAGAAACATGGACAAAAAATTAGAGGAAATTCAAGGGCTGACATGGTTGCCATGGATAGGCAAAGAGTATTTTTCTTGCTCTGATCCGATTATGGTTATCGGTGAAAGTCATTACGTTCACGATAATTATACGCCAGATAAAATTGACAGTGAACCCGGCTATACTCGTGAAGTGTTGAATGAATATGTTGAAAATGGTCGAGAAGGAGGTAACCAGTGGACAATGTACGAATCTATAGAAAAGATTTTAAGAGACATTTGTTTCGAGAACAACAGGTGTAGAACAGAAATTTGGAATTCCATTGCATATATGAATATTATCCAACACGCCCAATGCGAAAAAAGCGGGAAAAAAAAGTGGGAAGATTTTTTAAGTGGTTGGAAAGTAGTACTTCAGGTCGTTAATGTTCTAAAGCCGCGTATCGTTGTTTGTTTTTCTACAGACAAAGCTCTTAATCGTGTAAATTTCAATCGGCTTCCCGAATTTCGAGAAGACATATCCTTTTCATATTGTATTAAGTCTACTGGTGATGCGGGAGAAAAAATCGGGGGCACCGGAATTGCTACTCCGGGAAGTATTAAGATAGGAGAATCAGGAACACCTATTCCAGTAATTTTTCTCCAACATGCCTCACGAATAAAACAATTTGATGCTTGGCAAAAGGTTTTACAGCAATATCTACCCAACGGCTTTATCATAAGATGAGCTTCCTTGCCTTCAGCTCAGGTTGGACAAAATAGCCAATTTTATTCAGCAAGTATTGACGAGACGCTCAATTACATGTATTTTCTATCCGAACACTGGACCAAGCTGCGGACCAACAACGCGCTTGAGCTATTGGATGAACTCTGGGCCAACGAAAACGCCCATTTATTTATTTTATTGAGGATGAAATGAATCTTCCCGAGTATCAAAATTATGGATATTAAAAAGATTTTTAATGTGTCCGGGACGCTTTTGAATCCTTCTCATATGCGATTGAGCATGGGCTTGCAACTCTCCTTTTTTGCGCGATTCGGACTTCTGGGATAATGCACTTTTCAAATCACTGTTTAGCATTTCATCCGGGTTTAAATCAGGGCTGTAACTCGGCAAATAGAAAATCTCAATAAAAGCTTTATTTTCGGACAGCCATTCCTGTAGGATTTTGCTGTGATGAACACGCAAATTATCCAGAATCAAGATGATTTTACGCTCACTGCTACGAATTAAGCGTTTCAGGAATTTGATCAATAACTGTGCCGTCATCGTTTCCTTGTAAAACATGAAGCGCAGTTCTCCTCGATTCGTGATTGTGCTGATCATATTCAACTTTTCCGGGGTACCTTTTACCCGTTGAACTGGAGTTTTTCCTGCCGGTGCAAAAGAGCGGCCATTAACATCATCGCTTCGCAGCACGGTTTCATCGCCCCAATGAATTTCGGCTTTTTCGCACCGAGCTTTGGCCGCTATCGCCGGATATTCTTCATTCAACCACTTCGTGACGCGCACTTCATCGCGCTGATATGCCCGTCTGATCGGTTTTTGAGGAGTGAAATTCCATTTTTTCAGGTATTTACTCAGCCCCTGCAATGTTATTTCAAGCTCGAATTCCTGCTTGATTAAAGCCTGGACAGCCTTGCGACTCCATAGTGCAAAAGCCAGTTTAAGCTGATCTGGACAATGGTCGGTTATGCAACGCTGAATGTGTTTCTCTTCATGCGGAAGCAACTTGCGGCCAGAGCCTTTCGGGCGTCCTCCAGCGCGGGCTTTTAATGCGGCATGACCTCCTTTTTGCCATGCCTTTAACCACTGCCCTACCGTATAGGGAGTTACTCCCACTATTGGCGCTATTTCCCGACGGGTCATTCCTTTTTTATAAAGCATGACCGCTTGTTTTCGGCGATCATATAATTCCGCCGCATTGATTGTTCGCGCATCTTTTAATTTCATATCTCGTAATATATCACACCATCCGCTGAATACAACTGGTTCCGTTGTGGATCAATAAGAATCTAAGCATCCGTTCCGATTGATTATTCAGTTCAGTGACTAATCTAACACGGGGATTACTTTTTTTCAAGCATCGATATTCTCTTGTCGATCTTCCAACGTTTTGCAAGCACCTTCGATACGAATGATTTGTGTCATTTTAAAGTTTATTCCAGGAATGGCTTCCGCTTGCCGGGCAATTCATGGAGCCGGGAGCCTTGTCCATATATACTTTCACCTGGCATTTCCGGCATTGATACGGCGTTTCACCACGGGTTCCGAGCTTGTTCCAAGTATGAGAGCCAGCGGCGGAACAGTTGCCCGCATTCGGGCGGCTCTTGATATATACCGCGTGCTTGCATTTGGAACACAGGTATACTTCGTTGCCGGCCTCGCCCAAGAGCGTCCAGTTGTGACTGCCGGTAGCGGAACAGCCTGTACTTGATGGTGTCGAATCCTTGACTAGGCAGATATCGCATTTCCGGCAAAGATAAATTTTCCTGACTTCATTTGCCGCAAATAGTGATATTGCAACGAATATCAGAATCAATAACGTGAATTTCATATGCATTTTTTACCTTTTTCCTTTGCGGTAATTCCATGGCGGGATTGGTTGCGGATCGTTCCATAATCCGATTTTTGCTGTTCTCACCGAGATCTCATTTTCAGCAAGAATTCTGTCATTTGGCGCATACGCCCGGTAGTGCCAAGCCAAGCCGTTTCGAACCAACTCGGAATTGATATTTTTCTCTTCGAAAATGATTTCGCCAATCATCCGTCCATATTGGTCATTGCCGCGCGGTAACACGGTAACAGTCTTGCCGGATATGGCGATTGCCAGATACAGTTTCGCTGCCAGTCCGTAGGGTTGCCGCTTTTCCGGAGCGTCGATCTCGTAAAGGCGAATCCTGTAGGTATTGCCGCTCGTCTCCTGAATGGAGACGGTATCACCGTCAATGATTTTGATTGCGGTACCGGCAATTTCCGCCCCGGTCAAGGAGACGGAAATTGCAAGCAGGATAATGATTTGAACGATTTTATTCGGCATATTTTACATCGGTGCATTCAAACTTCACGGTATTTTCTACCTTAAGTTGATCGTACGGCAAAGGCAACTGTTTTGACAGTTCTTTTATCGTTTCCGCCGTTAGAATCTGCGACTGTAAACCGTCGCCAGCTTCGGCAATCACGATTTTACTTTTCGGGGCAATCGTCTGTTTGTAAGTGATTTGGCTACGGTTGGCGACTTTGCCGAAGTCGTCGTAAGTGACGATATATCCACGGAATACGGTAATCGTCTTATCTGTCAGGTTTTCCAGGTCCACAACCTGGATCTGCCCATCCGCATTGCTGAAAGCATACATGCCGTTCAGCTTCAGCGGTTCGCTCTTCGCTTTGGCTGAACCAGACGGCACCTTATCCAACACCACACCGATTTTAGCCTCGAATTCCTTGCGGCTTTCTTCCATTTCCTGGCTTAGTTCCTGTAAGCCCTCACCGACGACTTTCGTCGCCTGCAATTGAAAATATGCGATACCGCCGGCAAGAATGCACAGGATCAAACCGGCAATAGCCATGCCTTTCTTCTTCTTGGGCCAGGCAATCTGTCCGATACCGAGCAGTCCGCCTGGAACCGCCAGAAAAAACGCCAGTGTCCCCACAAATGGAATGACCGAAAACACCAATGCCACGATACCGATTACCAATGCTGCTATACCCATTATAAAAACCTCCTGTTGTTATGTTTTGTCTGGGTTAAATTCTAGCTTTTACTCGAACAATCATGTCCTATTTCATAATCACCTCCTGAAATGACCGGTTGCAATAAATAAGCAAAAGCCATGCCAATTTATTTCGCGTACTGAAACAAACCGGCCATGTCGTTTGACGAAGAATTTCACCGGTAAGAAAATGAGCCATGCGATTAAATTCTGAATACAATATAGGGTCACGGAAGTATTTTTATGGAAAGTGATTCCGGTTTTTCGCGGATCGGCTTGCGGTACTTTACCGATACTTCATAACGGCATACCAACTTTTCCCGCTCCAGTTCATAAAACTGCCATTTCGCACTATCCCAACCGTTGGGAGAACACACAAGGAGGCCGTTGTGCATTTGATGTTTTACGAGCGAAAGAAGGCCGAATACCTCTCCAATTCGAGTCCATTTTCCGGGCTTCAGTTCTTTGAAAATAACCCAGCCCTCGCCGCCGGAGCCGGAATCGCCATTCCAGACAATCAGTTCTTTTTTGCTGTCACCGTCAAAGTCGAACCGAATGACGTCGGTGTTGACAGCCTCCCGTTCTTTGCGCTGAAAAGGATCGTAAGCCGCGGCGCACACTTCGGGAAGCTCCGCAAATGAAACTTTTTCAATCATCTCATCCGGAATAAACTGAGGCATAAGTATCATGGTTAAGACGGCAAGCAGGATTTCCATATCAGCAGCCTCCAATACTATCAATTAAAAAAGTTTCCGCGTTCGGCGCGATTTCAACCGGGAGTCCGAATGTTTTTTCCAACGACTCCTTCAACCCTTTCTGGCGTGCGCCCCCGCCGGTCAGGAGAATTTTATCGAACACACCATCCCGGTATTTGTCGCGGACACGCGAGACTAAATCCCGGATTGCCGCAATATAGCTACGATCGACGACCTCCCGGATTTCATTTCCAGGAACGGCAAAACGCAAGGGAAATCGCGTTACGATATGAGATCCATAAACCTGGCAGTCCGTGAGCATATATGAATTTTTCAGCGTTTCCGCCAATTTTGGGGAAATCGTACAAGAATGCTTCTCTTGCATAAGCGCCTGAATGGCAACATCAAGATCGCCGCTCCCATAATACTCGGATTCATATCCGGTCAGATGACCTTTCTTAAATGCCATGACCGTGCTGACTCCGGCTCCCAAGTCAAAGATCAGTTCGTTTTCGCCCTTGAATACCGCATGTGCTTTGACAATGGTACAGTTCGAAACCTTGTTCTGCCTCAGGAAATCGCTGAAATACTCTTCTTCTCTCACGGTCCAGTTATTGGGAATGATCACGGTATAACGCCAAGGCAGAAGCCGCCGGTAAAACGGAAGCGAGCGCGCGGCGATGTTTCTCATTTCTTTGAAGAAGCATGCCAGAATATTGTAATCGGTGATAATTCCATGGGAAATCGGACATATGCTTTTCCCTCCGGGCATTCTCTCCGCCCAATGCTTCGCTTTTTTCCCGGCCATGGTCCGCTCCTGTCCCTCCCAGCAGGAATACAGGACAAATGTTGGCTCGATACGGACCATATTGCCGTTCACGCGGAATTTCGAATTTATGGAGCCGATATCCAGCACAAAATGATTTTTCATGTTCAATCCTTTGTTTAATGATTGAACCATATACAGCAAAACCCATGCCAAGGAATTTCACCAGAAAAATCGCAATGTGCCAAATATCAGACGATCAAATTTTGAATTCAAGCGGTAAAAAATCAAACGCCTGGCATGAAGTATCGCCGGCGTTTGATTCTTGATGGAAAAATTTTAAGAAGAAAAGCTAAATTCAAAGGGGATCAGATCGTTAATCGCGCACAGAATTTTCTCCCCACCTTTAAACGTTGATGCGTTCTGCGTAATGCTTTAAATACTTTATAATTAACGACTTTCGAGTCGTTTCCTCCTTGAAGAATCCTCCAATCGGGGTTATATTGCAATGTCTTGCAGGACAACAATTTAACCGCCAAAGAGGAGGAAAAATATAATGCAAAATTCACTGTT
>CALABZ010000217.1 GCA_937888615.1 uncultured Lentisphaeria bacterium
TATACACTGATTCTTTCAAAAAATCGGTCCAAGCTTGGGGAGAAGCGCAGACCAGAATCAACATCTTTATATATTACTTCCAGATCATCACTTTTGGGTATTGCCGATACATGTGTTATATTAATAACATGAGTTTCATCGGAGAAATCTCCCTGTCTCTGTTCAATTAGTTTATCGGGGAAAATCAATTTTGTAGGCATATTTTCAGCTATCCAATGAGTTTTTCCAGAATTTGTCATAACAGCTTTTATGAAATTCCCTTTCTTAGTGGGAGGAGCAGTATATTCAATGCCTAGCATATGTTTTAATTGACATGTTGAATTGTTGTGATCCCATGAAAATGCAGGGGCTCCTATTCCTAAAAAACTTCCTCCGTTTTTTACAAAAGCTTCAATCTGTTCAACAACGTTAGGTAAAGTCCACATCCAGCCTCCGCTCCACTCGGAATCAGGGGCTCCCCAATTTATCAATAGAGCAGCATCTTTAGGGATTCCAGTTTTGCTTATATTTTCAAGAGATAAATATCTTATTTTAAATGGCAAAAAAGACAGAAAACGAGCTTCCGGTCCCATCCACGAGCGTAATTTCCCCCAACTGTTTATAACATAAATAGTATAATTATATTCAAATGCCTTTTGCCCACCTGAAGCTAGAGAGAGAAGTTTGAATTCGTTATTACATCTCTTTATTAATTCTACAGCTTTTCTATCTTGCCAGAGATTCTTGTCGGGCAACCCTCCCCATAAATATCCATCAAGCATATTGTTCAACAGATATCCTTTTCTCTCATCCCAGCTAGAAGGACTTGGATCATTGTAAAACCATGTTTGACATATTCTTTTAAGGTTCGGATAATAATCTCTCAGACCAGTCATTGCTGGCACTGGACCAAAAGCATCTATTCCGTCCACATATTTTCCTATCTCATAGGGTTCTGCCCCAATCCATGCATCTCCCCATGTATATGCCATTATTTTTATTTTATTTTTATGACAGGCTTCTTTTACCTTAGGTAACAATTTTTTTGACTGCTGTATATTCCACTTTACCCATTTCAAGTATTTATCGGACGGTGCCGTTTTGGGCAGACCATTACTTACCCTTATAAAATTTTCCATATTCCAATCAGGATTAAAAATAATTCCAGTATCTTTTTTGAATGCGGTTTGGGCATAAGGGCTGGCATCGTATAGATACTCATAAATATATGGATGTACCTTCGGCAAACCTAAACAATCAATAAATGCGTAATCAAGTATGCCAGTATATTGAGAATATAACTTATCCAATTGTTTAACAATTCCTTCTCGGGCTTCTGGATATACAGGACTTACGTTTTCATGAGGCGAATAAACTAGATATTGCAATAAATATTCAACATCTTTTTGGGGATTCTCTACGATTACTTTCTTATTATCTGGACTTATCTTCCACTCGTGGAGAGTAGACCACTTCCCATCTTTTTTATACTTTATATACCAATATTTTAAAGGCGATGCATCAATCCCCGCATTTGGAGGAATATTAAATAACAAAGGGCTGGTGTCCGCAAGTTTTTTTTGCAGAGCATAACGCATTGCCCTATGCTGGGGATGAAATCTTATCCATTCAGGGTTGTGAGTTATCCACGCTCCATGATTACTCAAAGTAATGAAACCGCATTCCTTCACTTGCTTTATTAATGCTGGGGATGCGTTTGCTGATAACCAGATAGCATTACAACCTGTTTCGCGGGCAATATCAAAACCATTTTTTAAAGGAGTTCTAGGAGTGACTCGCCAGTGAAGAATTAGCAAGGGATTGGGACTTAAAGTGCTGTTTCCCTTCATAAATGCTGCCAATTTGTTCTGATAAGTAATTTTATCAACACTAGCTCTTGTTGATATTTTCCTATTTAATGTTTCTGTTTTAAATTTTTCTTGAATTTCTTTATCTCTAGAAATATTTGATATTCTAACCTGTTTTATTGAACCCTCAAAAACAGATTTACCTGGAGCATGCGCTCCGATTTTCAGCTCTTTGCTAGCCATGATATATGACACTTTACCACTTTGTTCTTTTTCCCCAACTTTCTTGTAATTCTGATAAATCCGGAGAGTTTTTCCATCATAAGTTAATGCGATTGGAATCCATCTATTTAAAGGGAGTTCTTCTTGAGATATAAGTTCAATACTCTTAGATTCACCGTTGGAAATAATAAACACATGTGCTGCAATTCTTCCATTATGGTACATGATTCTATAGCCGCCATTTCTATCCAAACAATCTATTATGCGCAGAAATCTACCGCTCCTTTCCGCTTTCAGGTCAACCTCTAGCGTAAAAGCCGTTTCAGGCTTAAGCGAACCAGAAAGCGGCAAACTAATGAAACCTTTGAAAACGGCAAATGACGATGAATCACACACAATCCATTTTGCAGTATTAATCATAGCATTATTTTGTTTTCCAGAACTATCCTTTGGTACCCCTTTACCTTCAGTAAATTTATATAATAACACTGTATTATCATCCACAGTATATGCATTCGCCTTAGTAAAATATCCTAAAACAAATATGGCGATAACGATCGTAAAAAATTTAGTTATTATGATTTGAGAAAGTGATTTAAAGTTTTTGGGTCGAAAAAAATCTGGTAATGGTTTCATATTAAAATGATGTTTTTTCTGAAAAAAAATCTGATCTTTTTCAGATCGACGGCTTGGAAATGTTGGCTGATTCACATGACCTCCTTGGTTTTGTTATTGCGTAGATTCTTCTTTTGTCTAATCCATGTAACATATTTATTTTTAATAAGAGCTGATTTCAAAACTCCAGCGCGAGTATGATTTTTAGTGTTTTTAGCGAGAAAATTTTTACTTGTGCGCGAATGAGCATACCCGTAGGGTCTGTGATTGAGCTCAAAATAAAAATTTGCCGTTAAAAATCAAAAATCTGCCGTGAGAGTTTTGAAATTAGCTCATAAGCTTTCAAATTTTACCCCCCCCTTGTCGCTATGTTATATTTTGCTGACATAAAAAACTCAACCGTAAAATAAAGATATCGTTTAATTCATTGTTCTGCAATATATCGCTTACATTCATGATTGTTTAGAACGCATCGTTAAGTTGCCGCCAAACAGTTAGTACCTCTGCGTCTGTGGCATGATCCAACGACAAATAATATGAGTTGCTACTATATCTTTTTACGCTGCCATCCCCATAGCATACCGGAAAGCTCTTGGATTTCATATGTGGGATTGTAGGTATTGCTTGATTGGTAGAAATAAAACAGCGGCACCATGCAAAAGCCTTTCTAAAGTCTTTAAATATCAGATAAGGAGTATAGATATTGGTTGGATCAGCAGTAGGAGGAAGCGCATTATAAGAAATATTTACGGTTGCCTCCGACTCCCAGACTTTTTCTATTTCGTTGGGAGCCTTATATATTTTATCACTTGGACAATAGAATATTTTTCCCGTAAGATATCCTGGCTTATAAAGCATTGTTCCGAAATAACACCATGAGTTTCCCGTTTTGGTAGAATTTGAGAATCTGTATCTATCGCCAGTACCTCTTCTGTAAACCTGAATTTTACCGTCAAAATCCTCGGCATACATATTTATTCCCAAACCTATCTGTTTTAGATTACTTATGCAGGCTCCCATTTTTGCCTTTTCTCTGGCGTTGTTCAAAGCCGGCAACAACATACTAGCCAATATTGCTATTATAGCTATAACAACGAGGAGTTCAATAAGCGTAAAATTTGATTCTTTTTTCACTATCATCATCCCATAATTTTTGATTTTCGTTATATTCTCTATTATCTTGAGTTCAACCTTTCGTGTAATGTGCGTTTTCATCACAAAGCGGATCCACAATGTTACATCCTATTGAGCGTTTCATTTGATATTTTTCTCATCCTTGCTGAATCTGCCTTTAAACAGCTACCGCATCACGGCAAGCAACTGTTGAATTCCTTTTTATAATTTCAACAGGTTCCGTAATATGTTCTATATTCGATGAAATATTTTTAATTTTATTCAGGGTGAGTTGAGCGGCTTTAATGCCTGTTCCCTTTTTTCTCTGGGCAATAGTAGTTAGCTCCACTCCCCACTGCCGAGCTAAATCTATATCATCGAAACCGCATATCCCAACTTGTTCCGGGATTTCCACTCCTTTTTCTTTCAATGCTCTCATTAAACCTATAGCAAGAGAATCTCCAAGGGCAAATATGCCGACTGTTTTTCCATTCGTCCGCATTTTTTCAGCAGCCATGTATCCATCTTTTTCATAGCCATTTCTTGCGTCATAGTCAGATGTTTCAATAATCATATTATCGGTAAAAGCTATTTCATTGTGCGCAAGAGCAAATTTAAATCCTTTCAATCGTTCTCTTACCGGATCAAACATCAATGCATTTCTATGCATCAGAAACCTGAAGCTCTCATAACCACAAGCAACAAGGTGTTCTCCAGCTAAAAAACCACCGATACTATTATCCGGAACGACATAATTAACACATCGGTTAACGGCATCCTCATCCAGGATATTACTTATAAAGGTTAATGGGAAACCGAGATTGATAATGTTTTTTACGCCTTCCGAATATTTCCTGCCTTCTGTAACCGGAGCTATAATAAAGGCGTCTACTGAACCTATCAACCGTTCAATATGTCCCGTCTCTTTTCTTGCATCCCCATCGCTATTTGCCAAAATCGTGTTAAATGAGTTCGCCGTCATTTCCTTTTCAATACTTCTGACAATTTTTGAGTAATACGAGCTGTCTGAACGATAAACAATTACTGCCACCTGTTTTTTTAGTTCTCGGTCAAGTTCCGCGACAAATGTCCCCTTACCTTGCTGTCGATAAATAAGCTTTTCTTTGATAAGTTCCGACAAGGCGTTAAGAATGGTGTGCTTGCTGACTTTGAATTCTTTCACAAAATCATTTTCAGACGGGATTTTGACTCCTGCTTTGTAGTCACCCCGCAGTATCCGCCCTTTTATTACATTTTTAACCATCTGATATTGTGGAATTGCTCTTTCCATATTACTTATCCGTATAAGTTTAATAAAACCAATAACAGCTTTAATATTCTCATCAACTACTGCTGTTAAACCCTTTTATAATAATCTAATCATATCTATAATATATAACCAAAATTAACAATGTCAATACTTATAGGGTTAATTTTAGCGAAAAAAAATCAACGTAAATTGAAAAAGTAAACGCACACCCTCAAAAGTATTATGTTGCATTTAGTATATCAAAAACAATAGTGTGCGTTTAGTTTGACATGGGTAGTGGAGTATAACGGTATGTTTTTATAGATGGTTCTGCCTGCACAGATGACAGCGTAACGCCGTGACGTCTCGATGAATCGGTGATGGGGAAAATTTATCTTTTTTCGTGATTTCGGCATTTGATAATGGTTTTTGGGATGGTATTTTAATCGTTAATGCGCCTTTGGATTCGCCGAAGGTGGTTAACATAAAGGTGAATTATGAGACGGCAAACATATTCGCTCAACCAATTTGCCGCTTATTTTTCTTATACGCAACGTCCGCCGGAAAATATGCGTCAGGCGATCTGCCGGGCGCAGGCGCTTTCCCGCTCCGGTTTCGGCGTCGTGGCGGAGGCGGTGCGGCGGCACTCTTCCAGCACCCGGATCAGCTCCAGTGTTTCCGGCGGTTTCACCAGCGGCGGCTTGCCGAGGGCGAAATAGTCGTAGCAATGCCTGTAATAAGCGTTGCGGTCGGTTGGGACGGGGGACAGTGTTTCATCGTGCCACGGAATATTTTCGCGGGGATACCTGCGGTTGGCGGCGGCCAGCCCGGTGTCGGCACTGATGGGAGGCAGGTCATCGGGCAGGTAATAGCGCAGGCGCCAGTCCTGTCCGGAGGCGGACGAGTACAGCGCGGCGCCGCGGGTGCCGCAGATGCGCCATTCGGGCAGCGGCAGCGCCGCGGCCTGGTTGATGTTGATATCCAGCAGCGTGCCGCGGGAGGTCGTGATCAGGGCGCGGACCACGTCTTCGGCGTCACCGGCGGAAGCGATCCGGAGCAGTTCGCTCTTCACGTCCGCCGCGGTGTCGTTCAGCAGATAGAGGAGCTGGTCGATGTAGTGCGACCCGTAATTCAGCAGCATGCCGCCGCCGTTCCGCAGGTAGGCCTGCCAGTCGTTGCGGCGGACGTAATTGCTGACGTGGTGTTCGAACAGGTAAATCCGGCCGAGCTTGCCGGAATCGATGATCGAACGGATCGTTTCGGCCTCCGAACTGATACGGTGCTGCTGGTAGCTCATCAGTTTGCGGCCACAGCCGCGGGCGGCCGCGAACATGGCGCGGGCGTCTTTCAGGTTCAACGCCAGCGGTTTGTCGCAAAATACGTCGCAGCCGTGGCGGAGCGCCGCGATTGTCTGTTCCGTGTGGAACAGGGACGGCGAGGCGATTACCGCCAGGTCGGGCGTTTCGGCGGCGAGCAGTTCGTCCAGCGTGGCAAACGCTTTCGGCGCGCGGAATTCCCGGCAGGCTTCTTCGCGCCGTTCGCGGCTGGGGTCCACGACGGCCGCCAGTTCGAAACCGTTCTGTTTGCAGATTTGCGGCAGGTGGAATTCCCAGGCGATCCGGCCGAGCCCGACTACCGCACAACGTAAGGTCTTTCTCATCTTAATAGTTCTTTTCCAGATAGGGTTGGATGGTAAACGAATCGCCACTTTTCAGCCGGACGATTTCAGAGGAACTCAGGGTGATGACCAGCTTGCCCGATTTCAGGGCGGCCGACTGCATCCGGTACATGCCGTCATGATGGGCGGAGGCGTTCAGATAGTTTCCGCTCCATTCGAGGTCCGGCACGGCCGTCAGGTCTGTGGTCAGTTCGTGGCCGTTGACTGCGAGGATGCCGCCCCGGACCGGCGCGGGCGCGTCCAGCGTTGCCGCGCCGTAAGCGAGACGGCCCTCGCTCCACAGGGTTACAGGCTTGCCGTCCGCGTTCAGCCGGACCACTCCGGAGCGCGCGTCCATCCGGAACGCCGGATAACCGGGCAGCGTGACCGTTCCGGCGCCCGGTTCGGCCAGGACGATCAGGTCGGTGCCGGATTTTGTCGTGACCTTGACCGCCGTGGCGGGCCTGCCGCCGGTTTCGAGCAGGGACGCCGATTCGATCAGCGGCGCGCCCTGATGGCATTCGAGGACCGTTGCGAAAACATTTTCCGGGCCGCCGCGCTGTTCCAGCACCAGATTCAGTTTGATATCCGCGTAGGGGGTGGACTGGTCGCGCAGACCCGGAGCGTCGGCCAGGAAAATCGTTCCGGGACGGCCGGACAGGCGGTACAGCACGGTTTCCGTGTCTTTGTCAAATTGCCAGCGGAACACCGCCGTTCCGGCGGGGATTGTTCCTTTTCGCAGGTTTTTCAGCCAGTTGGCGCCGAGCTCTTTGCCGCCGACCTCGGTGGTATCCGCCGGGGTGAATGCGGCGCCGGCGGGCGGGGTGAACCCTTCGCCGTCCGCGTGGAACGTCCAGAGATGTTCGCTGCCGCCTTTCACGCTGAAAAAATCGACCAGGTACTGGCGGCCTCCGGGGAGCGGCAGGGTGAACATGGTTCTGGCGTATTCCGACGTTTTACCTGGATAGCAGGACGGGGCGTTGAAACGCATGGCGAGAATGCCGCCGTTGCCCGCGAACAATTCCGGGGTCGCGACGCGGTGGTTGCTCTGGGTCTGTTTGTCGACGATCACCAGATTGTGCGACAGCGGCGCAGTCAGCCATAGCCGGTTGTCATGCCACCAGGAAAGATAACCGAGGTCGCTGATCACTTCCCTGCCGAAATCGCAATAGAGATAATTCAGCATGGAATTGTGCGAATGGCTGGCGTGTTTGCCGTAGGTCAACGCCAGGGCGCTGTCGCACGGCCCATCCCGCGCCGGGCAGGATGACGCTCCGGGTGAGCTCCGGCGGCGGCGCGCCCCTGTCGGCTCCGAGGACTCCGACGGACGGGTCGCGCTTGAACAGGGAGTAGTTCAGGGCCCACGGGGTGGATGCCTGCCCGGTGAACCAGCGGAGAAGGGATAAATGGGCGGGCGTGGGCTGGAGCGATGCGGTCAGTTCCAGTTGGCGGACGCTCTGGCGGTTTTGCAGAGACGAATCGTTAAAAGCGGGCAGGGCTCCGGTGGGGAGGGTGGCGGGAGCCATGGCGGTGAAAATTTTTTCGAGCAGCGGGATCGCCCGGAAGAGGTCGAGATGGTCATAGCGGTCGGGCTTGTCGTAGGCGGGGGCGTCGCTGTAACCCTGCAGTACGCCGACCAGGGGGACGAACGGATCGGTGGCCATATTGCCGTAGGCGGCGGAGTTTTCGTACCACAGTCCGTCGCGATGATAGTAGCGTTCGAGAAAGCTTTTCAGTCCTTCCGGGCCTTCCAGTACCCAGTTGATCAGATCGTGGTCGCCGAGCACGGCGGCGCAGGCCGCCGCCGCCGCCATGTGGGATGGAACGGCGTTCAGGCAGTAGTCCGCGGTCGGCGGAAAGGCGGTGATCAGGTGTTTGAATTCACGGCAGATGCCGTTTTCGATGGCCAGCTTGTCCGCGTCGGAATAAACGCCGCTGTTATAGGTCAGTGAATAGGCGTCGAGCAGGGAGGAGAGGCGGTAACTGTCGTGCAGTTTCCAGTCGCAGAGCTTGCCCGCCATTTTGTTCTGTTCGGGGGATTCGTAGGCGGTGGCGCGGTATTTGTAAACGTAATCCGGGTAGACCTCGGCGAAGCGGAGCAGAATGTCGCGGACCCGCTGCGCATACGCCTTGTCGCCGGTGATCGCGTAGACCGCCGCCACCGGATAAACATAGCGGAGATTCTGCTGTTTGACATAGTTCACGGCGCCGGAAATATGGTATTTCGGGCCGTAATTTTCCCCCTGCGCCATCTGGTCCTTGCCGTGGTGGTATTTGATGGTTTTCCATTTGCCGCGGGGTGTCTTAGCCTGATACGTCCGGTCCTCTGGGTACTGGTCATTGGGGAAAACCATTTCGCAGTTAGTGCAGCGGATGGATTTGCCGTCGGGCTGAAGCACGCTTTTGCCGGCCCAGGCGAATTCCGGCTGGGCGCCGCAGTTGGGGCAGAGGCACTTGAACCATGCGTCGTCGGTACTGATCCAGTCGGCGATTTCCTCCGGTTTGAGGCGCATCCATTCGTCCGCCTGCTTTTTCAATTTTTCCAGTTCTTCGGCTGCCCACGGGTGGCGGGCGATATTCTGCCGGGCGCGCTCCACATCCTCCTGTTTGATGGAACCGGCGGGGTGGCGGACGGACGCCGGAGCGTCGGCATAAGGCGCGACCGCCGGGCGGGGAGCCGGGGCTTCGTCAATGGCGAAGTCGCTGAATACGGCTTCGATCGCGGTGTCGGGAGTGGTCGAG
>CALABZ010000218.1 GCA_937888615.1 uncultured Lentisphaeria bacterium
CGTTCAAAAGTGTCTGGGAACAATATCGGAGATAACGAATGAAGAAGAATTTCACCTTTGCAGAACTTGTCGTCGTCCTGAGTTGTCTTTCCATGCTGGCCGTACTGGCCCTGGGCATGAGCGACCGTAACCCGAAAACCATCGCCTGCCAGTCCGCCCTCGCACGGATATCCGAAGGGGTCCAGGCCTATGCATTCGACTTCAACGAATATCTGCCGCAGTCCGTCAATTATTCATATCACGGGAAAAATCCCGGGCATCTTCCCCAACAATGGCTGGTGTCGCTCCAATACGTCCCGCTCGAAACAATGCGCGATGGCTGTCCCGATTATCCCGTGGACAAACCGAAATTCTACAAAATCTGCGGCTATGCCTACAACGCCTATCTCGGCCGCTACAATAAAGACGGCGAGTTGAAAGACGCCAACCCAATGTGGTACAAGAACTTCCCCGCCACCAAAATTTCGCGACTAAAAGACCCCGCGAAGAAGTTCCTCATGTCTGACACGCTGAATTATCTGTGGCTGGCCTATATCTCCGACTCCGTTTACAATGACTGGCGGCACGAGAACGGCAGTAATTTCCTTTACTTCGACGGACAGGTCAAGCGTCACGGCAAGGATGAGTTCAAATTCACCCCGGAAGCATGGGACAAACTTGACCGCAGTGAAATCGCCGCCCGGCTCTGGCCGCAATAAATTATATTCAATTTCGAGTTCTCAAAATAATTATTAAATATAAATAACGAAATGAAATGGAAAATCGAACACTTATGAAGTTATTCAAGCATATCATGGTTTTACTGGCGCTGACCTGTACCGCCATTCTGGGGGCCCCGCCCGCCGAATTCCAGGCGCCGCTGATTCAGGAGCAAATCGCGATTGACGGCAATCCGTCTGAACCGGCCTGGGAACAGGCGGCGGTCCTGCGCAATTTTCTGCGCACCACCGGTGAGGCGTTCGCCGATGAAGATACCGTCGTTCGAATCTTCCATGACGACCGGAAGCTGTATCTTTATTTTGAAATGAAGGCGTTTGCGCTCAATCCCACCAGCAATCAAGGCAATTCTTTCAAGGCGGAAAAAATCCGGCGCGACGGCAATATATGGGCCGACGACAGCGTCGAAATCCGTTTGGAACAGGCGGGGACCAACCGTCCGCTTTATATCTGTTTCAACGCCAACAGCGCCATTCTCGACATGGCTTACGAATCCGGTTCGTGGAACAAAAACTGGAACTGCCGGATCGACATCAAAGGGCAGAAAAAAAACGGTTTCTGGTGTGCGGAAATGGCACTTGACCTGGATTCAATCCGTTCCGGAAACAACAGGGAGTGGCGGATCAACTTCATCCGCTTCGACCAGCGGCTCCGACTCAAGTACACGCTGGTCCGGCTGCCTGACGGCAACCACATGAACGTCGATAATTTCGCCCTGATGCACCTGTCGCCAAACGCGGAGTCGGTCCGCAGCCTGCCGCTGGACAAAGCCGACCTGACCGCCCGCAAAGCCGGATTCGAAACCAATGCTCCCACAAGCACCGGCGTATCGAAAATCTATTCCGGCGGCCGTCCCGTCGCCGAAAATCGCCAGGAATTCCGGCAATCCCTCCTGGAACTGAATCCGCCGCCCAGCCCCGAGGATGGCGACTATTCCGTTCAGTTCGAAATACAGGACGGCTTCGGCACGGTACTCAACCGGACCACACTCTATCCCTATTCGTCAGTCAATCGGGACTTGTTGCTGAACCTGAAAGCCTCGCGGCCAGTCACCGTCAAACTCAACGGCAAGACCATTGTCGAAAATACCACTGAAATCACAGAACTGAACAGCGCCCTGCGCCGCGGCAACAACGATCTCGTGATCGAAACAGCGCCGGACGGCAAACTCGAAGGCACGTTGAAAAGCTCCGGCTGTACTTATGAACTCCGTCACACGGGAAGCTACCGCAAAACCATCATGCAGCAGGTGACCACCTTTCTGCCGATCTTTTCCGACGGCGTTTTCCGGCTCAGCCGGAATGGCGCTTATGTTTTGTTCTGGAATGGCTCCCACGCCAACGGCTGGGAGCACAAAGCCGCGCTTAAGAACTGGCAGTTGACGCTGGAGGTCCCTCCGGAACTGGAATTCCTCGGCGCTACCTATCTGAAATACCGGACCGCCCGCGAACGCGGGCAGCAAGGCGCCCTGCCCCTGAACCCGCACCTTTATGACTGGAAGGAACTCACTTCGGTAGAACGCGGCGGCATCCATTATAAACGCTATCTGATCTCTCGAAATACCCCGGTTACGCTGGTTCCCGGCAAAGGTGAGACTTGGCTGGAGCGGATCGTCCGCGATAACGAAGGTTGTTTCCTGGCGTTTAAGGCTGTCGGCAAACCCGGACCGATTCCGCCATTGCGTTATTACGCCTCCGCCAAGAACGGCGACTTTGAGGAATTGCCGAATACACTGAACTGCGAAATCATCCCGCAACTCAACGGGAAAGCCCCCGCCAAAGTCGTCATCATGCTCAAAAATAAAGACGGCGGATTGGCGGACGAACAGATCGGGCACGCTATTTACGATACGATGAAACAGTCCGGCATCAATGAATATTTTGGTGTATGCAACGATGATTACCTGAAAAAGATCGGGCTCCGCTTCATGAATTATTTCAACCTGATGGTCCACCCCCATGAAGCCGGAATCATGGACCACGAACTTCAGCAGTTATTCAAGGATCATCCACGGGCGCAGGGACGCAAATTCAACAAAATCGTCGGCGGCATCAACCCCGGTTATATCAACCGCCATCCCGAAACCTGGCCGTACCTCGCCCGCGCCATCGCGGCCTATCGTCAATTCTATCCGAGCCTTTCCACCGCCTGGTGGGATTATGAATTCGGGCCATTCGACCACCTGATGGTTTATCCGTGTTTCGACGAAAGCGTCTACCCGGATTTCGCCGCCCGCTACAATATCACCGAAAAACTCGATCCGGCTGTTCTGGAGCGCAAATACAAGCAGCAATGGCTTGACTTCACCTGCGAGGAAGTCGGAAAAATGTTCGCCATCGTACGCGACCTGCTGAAAAAGCAATCGCTCCCGCTTTACGTCTACAGCGGTTATCAGGGCGATCCCAACGGCAAGGAATATTACAACATCGACTGGACCTTCGCCGGACCTCACGTTGACCGGGCTTACTGCGGCTATGGACGTGACTTGAAGATGATTGGCGACACCCGGAAATGCATCGAAAACCGTCCGCTGATCGGCGCCCTGCTGAAAATGGGCGATACGTCCCAGACCGATACCGCCGGAGCCATCGTCTGGAAAGCCCTTGATCACGGCGGCGGCGTACTGCTCTGGTATGAATGCCGCTACGACGCCCTCGCGCTGCGCGAAGTCGCCGAAGCCAGCCGGACACTTTCCCGTCTCGAACCCTACCTGACCGGTGGCAGGCGCGACGACGCCCGGATCGAAGCCCCCGCCAAGCTCAAGGAGCGTATGGCCCTGTACGAACTGAACGGCAAAACCGCCCTGGTACTGATCAATGACCGTGCTTCCGGCAACTCCACCTTCAAATTCAAGCTGAAAAATGCCGTTCGGCCATTTACAAATACCCTGAACGGCAATATATTAAATTTGAATGAAACCCAATCCGTCACAGTCCCGGCGGGCAAAGCAGTTATTCTGGAGAACGGCGCGTTATGAAAATCAGTGATATCGCCAGAGAAGCGGGAGTGTCCAACTCCACCGTCTCTTTCTATATCAACGGACACTCGAAAAAATATAAGATTTCCGAAAAAACCTGCCAGAAAATCGAGGCGGTTATCCGGAAGTACAATTTTGTGCCGAATATTTACGCCCGCGCCATGCAGACCCACCAGACATTTCTGATCGGATTGATCATCCCCGGCGACGTCAACCGCTCTTACTGGATCGACGTCATCAGCGGCGCCGAAGAAGCGCTGTTCCCTCACAAATACCACCTGTTGCTCTCTGTGTCCCATTTTAACCAGGCGGACGAACTGGAAACCGTCAAATTCATGCACAGCAAGGGGGTCGACGGCTATCTCTACGCCCCGCTGGTATCGGACCGGGGAATCACCCCGGCCGAGGAATTCCTGCTGAACCAGTGCGGACACAAGCCGGTCATCTGCCTCGGACGTGAACACAGCAAATTCCCGTCGGTCTACAACGACGAACGGGCCGGAGGCGAAGCCGCCGCCCGGTGTTTCCTCGAACACGGCCACCGCCGCGCCGCCTATCTCGGCCATTATCAGGAAAAATACGACCTGCGCGGCAAGGCTTTCTGCGAATATTTCCGGGGGAACGGCGGCGAAGCATCGGTGTTCGAACATGCCGACGAAGCACTGGAGCACGCTGGTGATTTCACCTGTGTTTTCTGCTACAGCGACTATTTCCTGCTGGATTTCTACGTCAAGGCGGGACGACGAGGGCTCCGCATACCCGACGACATATCCGTCATCGGATACGACTACATGAGTTTCCTGGAATTCCTTCAACCCCAGCCGGTTTCATTGATCACCACCAAGAAGGAAATCGGCAATTTCGCGGGGGATATGATGATGCGGATGCTTTCCGAGCCCGAATACAAATTCGCCGGCCGCAAATTCATCCCGGAGCTTTCCGGGGGCGGCAGCGTCAGATCAATTTCCTGAATGCTTTGAACGCGGTCGGCAGGGCCGTTTCATCTTTCAGGTGGCGGCGCGTAACCCAGGTGAACCCGGACGGCATCGCCGCGCATTCCACCCGAAATCCCCGCATGTGCCATTCCAAATGCGAGAATATGTGCTTGGCGGATACGCTTTTTTCCAGTTTCTTCACCTGAAATCCGGCTTCTTCCAGAAAAGCCGCCGCTTCTTCGGCACTGCAATGCCCCGGCAGCATGGGAAACTCCCACAGCCCGGCCAACAGCCCCTCCCCCGCCCGGCGACGGATCGCGATCTGATCGCCGCAGGTGATCAGCAGGATGGTCTTCTCTTCGATCTTTCGTGCTTTCTGCCGCGCCTTGACCGGTATCTCCATGACCGTGTCCTCAGCCCGGGCCGTGCAGAGTTCCGCCAGAGGACATGATTCACAACGCGGCGCACCGTTCGGCAAACAGACCGTAGCGCCGAGCTCCATCAGGGACTGGGTGAAATCGCCGCAGTTTTCGGACGGATAAATATTCCGCAACGCCTCGCGAATGCTGTTTTTGGTCTTCGGGTCGGCGATATCGCGGCGGTCGCCTGTCAGGCGGCAAACCACCCGCAGGACGTTGCCGTCCACCGCCGGAACCGGCTGTTCGAAAGCGATCGAAGCGATGGCCCCGGCAGTGTATTCGCCGATCCCCGGCAGGGACAGGATATCGTCGTAGGAGGAGGGAAATTCACCGTCGAATTTTTCAATCACGCACCGGGCGGCTTTTTGAAGATTGCGGGCGCGGCTGTAGTACCCCAGTCCCTCCCATAATTTCAGGAGGCGCGTCTCGGGGACCGCCGCCAGGTCGGCCACGGTCGGCAGTTCAGTTAGAAAACGCTCGTAATAAGGAATAACCGTATCCACACGGGTTTGCTGAAGCATGATTTCGGAAATCCATGTCCGATATGGAGAGATGTTTTCACGCCACGGCAGGACACGGGCGTTGGCCTGATACCAACGCAGGAGCGGTTCGGTTATTTCGTTTAGTTTCATGGTCGGCAATATACCACGGATCGGCCCGATTGCAAGCGGCGGCCGCCTGACTCCAACCGAATGAATTTAAAAATCCGTAAAAAACTAAAGCATTTTAGCAAAAGACTATTTACAAATCCATTTTTGCTTATATATTATTGCATAATGGTAAACAATCAGGAGAATTTATCATGTCCCAGATTTCGTTCAGCAAGTCGATCCCCGTAGCGGGAGAATATGATGTATTGGTAGCCGGCGGCGGCCCGGCGGGCATCGCGGCGGCAGTCACCGCGGCCCGGAGCGGCGCCAAAGTAGCGTTGATTGAGAAAACCGGCTGTTTCGGCGGCATGGGAACAGCGGGGATGGTCCCGGCCTTCACCGGCATCAGCGACGGAGAGAACTTTCTCGCCGGAGGCATCGGGCGCGAAGTATTCGACAAACTGCATCAGGCGAACGGCTCCGGGCCCGACAACCCGGCCATCATCCGCGCCGAAATCCTCAAACGAATCTATGACGAAATCATCAGCGCCGAGAAAATTGATTTCTCGCTGGAAACCGTCCTGACCGACGTCATCGCCGACGGCGGAAACGTCTCCACCGTCATCACCGCCTCGTGCAATGGACTGGAAGCCTTCAAGGCCGCCGTGTTCGTGGACGCCACCGGCGACGGCACGCTCTCGGCAATGGCCGGGGCCGAATTCGGACTGGGCGACGAGTCCGGGCGCATCATGCCCGCCACCCTCTGTTCCCTGTGGAACAACGTCGATTGGAACGAATACTGGGCGAAGAAAGTCGCCATTTTCGACATCCTGACCAGGGCTTTCGACGAGGATCATTTCTTCAAAGTCCCCGACTACCACCATACCGGCATGTACCGCACCGGCATCGCCGAAGCCACCGCCAACATGGGACACGTATTCGGGCTCGACTCCACCGATCGCAAGGCCATGACGGACGCCTGGGTCACGGGCCGCGCCCTGCTCCCTGAATTCGAGGAATTCTATCACGCCCGCGTACCCGGCTTCCAGAATGCCCAGCTTTCCTCCAGCGGGTCCCTGTTCGGCATCCGCGAGAGCCGCCGGATCGTCGGCGACTATGTGCTGAACTACAATGACTATGTCAACCGAAGCCGTTTCGAAGACGAAATCGGACATTTTTCCTATGGCGTGGACATCCATCCGTATGATGCGTCACCCGGGGAGTTCCAGCGCTTCCGCCGTGATTTCACCAATTCGCCGGAACGCTGCAAAAAAGGCGAAAGCTACGGCATTCCTTATCGAGTACTGACCGTGAAAGGATTCCGCAATTTATTGACGGCGGGACGTTGCATCAGCACCGACAACCGCATGGAAAGCTCGATCCGGGTCATGCCGGGGTGCTTCATCACCGGCCAGGCAGCCGGCATGGCGGCGGCAATGGCGCAAGGCGGCGATGTCCGTTCGTTTCCGGTTTGCGAACTAAAGGACCGCCTGCGCAAAATCGGCGCCTACATCAAGTAAGCGCCGGTTTTCTATTTCATCCCGCAGGTTTGCCGATTTGAACTTTTCCGTTGCGCGCCTATATTATTCGAATCAAATCAAAAAAGGATTCGTTTTTCTATGAAAAACCTGCTTTCGGGAAACCTGGTCCTGCCTGACAGGGTTGTTTACGGGCAACTGGAATTCGATGAGGGGTACATCTCCCGTATCGAAGAACTCGACGTCGAACAGGAAAACGCCGACTGGATATTGCCCGGTTTCATCGATCTCCATTTCCACGGGCTTGGTCATTGGGGTTGCAAAGAGGCCGATTCCATCCGCAAAATCGCCGGATTCGCCCCGAGCACCGGCGTCACCTCGTTCTGTCCGACCCTGGCTCCGACCTGTTGGGAGGAGCAACTGGGCTTCCTCCGCGATGTGAAAGCCTTGCAGCAACAGGAACTCCCCGGCGCGGAATTGGTCGGTGCCCATCTGGAAGGTCCGTTCATCAATCCGCGTTGCAAGGGCGGCATGGACGCGCAATGGCTCCAATCGTGTTCGGTCTCGAAAGTCGAGGAACTCCTTGAGGCCGCCGACGGCAGTCTGAAACTGATCACTCTTTCGCCCGAATTACCCGGCGCACTAGAAGTAATCCGCCGCCTGACGGCGGCCGGCGTCACGGTTTCCGCCGGGCATACCGCCTGTGCGCCGAAAGATTTTTCCGCCGCGGTCGAGGCTGGGATTCATCATGTCTGTCATCTTTTCGACACCTTCGAGGGGCGACGGACCGAGGGCGGCGTGACTCAGGTGTCCCTGCTCGACGTCATCATGCTGGAGGACACGGTCAAGGTGGAGCTGATCCCGGACGGTTTTCATGTTCCGCCGGAGTTGGTCCGGCTGACCCGGCAGGCCGTCGGTGCACGACGCATAATCATCATTACCGACGCCATGCAGGGAACCGGCCTGCCGGACCGGGAATACCGGATGGGCGACGGACGGAAGTTCACGCTCGTCAACGGTGAAGTCTGCCGTCTGTCCGACGATCCCGCCATCATCGTGGGTTCATGCCTGACCATGAATCAGGCGTTCGTCAACCTCCTCGGCTTCGGATTCACCGCGGTCGAGGCGGCGCACGCCCTGGCCGCGACCGCCGCCGAAGCGCTGAAAATCGACCATGCCACCGGAAAAATCCAATGCGGTCTGCGGGCGGACATCGTACAACTGGACCGCCATTCACCGAAAGTCAAAGCCTGTTATGTCAAAGGAATACGCCATGCCTGAAATCAAATATCACAGCGCCGTCACTGGCCGCGACCCCGAAATTTTGCAACTGCTGGGCGACTGTTTCCCCGAATACTGGAGCGATCACGCGGCGAAAGGCGTTTTTCCGCATCGTGAAGTTGCGTTCATCGCGGAAAACGAGGGCGTCCCGGTCGGCCATGTCGGTGTCATGCCGTTCAAGGTTTTCACCGGAAGCGGGCAAACCGTCAATCTGGCGGGAGTCGCCTCGGTCGCCACCCATCCGCAATACCGTGGACTGGGCATCGCGGGCGCCTTGTGCCGAATGGCGTTGGATTGGGGCAAGACCAACGGCATTGTCGCCATGCCGTTATTCACTTCCCTTTTCTCCGTTTATGAGAAATCCGGCTGGCAAGTATGCAATTCCCCCTTGCAGACAGTCCGTCTTGCCCTGCGAACTCCGTCCCACTCGCCGGAAGCAGTCCCGAAAAAAGCTTCGGAACTGACCGCCGCCGAACAATCCATGATCATGGCATTTTACGCCAAACAGCCGCCGTTTCCGGGCAAAGTACAACGCTCCGCGGACGGTGATTTCCACTCATGGGGGCGGATATTCCGGCAACCGGATTACCGGTTTTATCTTGATGCCGACGGTTACGGATTGGAAATAGAAGGCGTGCTGGCGGAACTCTGCGCCACCCCGGAACGGAAGAACGAACTGCTCCGCCGGATTCTGTCACACCACCACGCCCCCCTGGACTGTGCGGCCCCATGCCTGACGCCCGACCCGCGGGAATTCGTCCTGACGCCCTCTCCGACCGACCCGTTCCACGGAGAAAAACCGATGTGGAATTGGACGGCGGCCCCGTCTCCCGAGGACGAAATTTCCCGCACACTGGCCGAAGGGAAATTCTACTTCCCGCTGGCGGATAAATTCTGACGGGGCAGTTGATTTTCGGGAAAATCTTCAAGTAAGCGCCGGTTCTCCGGGCGTGTTGACCGATTCCGATAAAGCACCGTTTTGCTGGCGTAACCTGGATGATACCATAATGGCAACGTCCACGGGAGAAAAGCCGTCAGTTAGAGGTGCCCTTTATTTGATAAAAAGCCATCCTGCTCGTGCTGGATTGAATGTGTCGTGGAGAAGTCTTGCCGGATAAGGTTTGCCGGAGGCCCATGACGCTTCTGGTGTGGAAATATTGATCCGCATCGGAAATTTTTTACGACGGTATCCGTCAAAAATCTCCAATGGAAAGCGAATGGTATTGTTGTCAATTGTAATATTTGGCTCCACCCGGAAAATCAATTTATTGTAGTTGAACTTTCCGTTTTTATCTAGCTTGGCAACTATTGCCGGCCAAAGCCGACAGGGTTCAATTTCCACTTGGAAAACATTTGCGCCAGTACAACGCACATACAATGTTTCGTGGTCATGCCATACCTGCCAAAAAGCATGGTCACCCACCGCCATTTTCTCGCCGGCCCGGGTTCCCGCAATTGCGACAATTCCTTCGGGAAGTTCACCCGTATAACGCATAACTACTGGAGAATTCAAAGTAAAATTATCGCATTCAAGTAAAACCTTGCCAAGCAATTTTATTCGCGCTTCAAGTTTTTCCGGATAGAAAAGATATCCTTCCGCCTCGGAATGATAGCCGAGACGAGAATCTTCACGGCACAACTGGATCATTCTTTGTGAATTGGTAATTTCATCTTTAATAATTTGCCGCATTGCCGCGAGATTGTCATGTTTTTCGAAAAACATGTCTTCGCGCAGCCAATAAAAAATTAAAACATTAAAAATAAATTTATAAATT
>CALABZ010000219.1 GCA_937888615.1 uncultured Lentisphaeria bacterium
TGGGACAAGCCCTGATCGCCAGACGCATGGGCAAGAAATGCCTGATCGCCGAAACCGGAGCCGGTATGCACGGCGTGGCCACCGCCACCGTGGCCGCGCTCTTCGGCATGGAGTGCGAGGTGTTTATGGGCGCGGAAGACATTCGCCGCCAGGCCCCGAACGTCCAGCGCATGGAGGTGCTCGGCACCAAAGTCACCTCGGTGAACAGCGGCAGTTCCACGCTGAAAGACGCGATGAACGAAGCCCTCCGCCAGTGGATCGCCCGCGTGGACAACACCCTTTACGTCATCGGCACCGTGGCCGGTCCCCATCCCTATCCCGAAATGGTGTCCGACTTCCAATCGGTGATCAGCCGCGAGGCCCGCGTTCAAATCCTCGAAAAAACCGGCAAACTTCCCGATGAAGTCATCGCCTGCGTCGGCGGCGGCAGTAACGCCATCGGCATGTTCAGACACTTCATCCCGGACGCGTCCGTGCGCCTGACCGGCGTCGAAGCCGGTGGTTCCGGCCTCGAAACCGGCAAGCACGCCGCCAGCATTTGCGGAGGCCGCACCGGTGTACTCCACGGCTGCAAGACGTATTTGCTGCAGGACGAGTTCGGGCAGATCATCGAAACGCATTCGGTTTCGGCGGGGCTCGACTATCCCGGGGTCGGCCCGGAGCACAGCCACCTCCACGACAGCAAGCGCGTCAAGTATACCACCATCAATGACATCGAGGCGCTGGAAGCCTTTGACCTGCTGTGCCGTCTGGAAGGAATCATCCCGGCGCTGGAGTCCGCCCACGCCGTCGCCCAGGCGCTGAAAACCGCCCGGACCATGACCAAAGACCAGTCGATCATCGTCTGCCTTTCCGGGCGCGGCGACAAGGACATGCAAAACGTATTCGAAGCAAAACAGAAACTTTTCGGCAAGGTGAAATAATGAAAGACAACATTGCAAACGCATTCAATAAAGGACACAAGGGGCTGGTCATTTATGTGACCGCCGGTCATCCGACCATGGCGGAGAGCGAAAAACTCATCGGCGAAATCATTGAGGCCGGAGCCGACCTGATCGAACTCGGCGTTCCGTTTTCGGACCCGATGGCGGACGGACCGGTCATTCAGGAATCCTCGCAGATCGCCCTGAACAACGGCGCGACCCTCCCGAAAATCACCGCGATGGCCGCCCGGTTGCGCCGCAAATACGATACTCCGATGATCCTGTTCTCCTATTACAACGTACTGCTGGCCAAAGGATTCGAAGAAACCGTCAAGTCCTGCGCCGAAGCCGGGATCGACGGATTCCTGATCGTCGACCTGCCGCAGGAAGAAATCATGGAAGCCAAGCCCATCCTCGACAAATACAACCTGGCACTGGTCCGGCTGATCGCCCCGACCACTCCGCCGGAACGCGCCCGCCAGATCGTCGCCGACGCGGACGGTTTCGTGTATTACATCACCGTTCGCGGTGTGACCGGCGTCCGCAGTTCCATCGCTCAAGACCTGAAGGAACACCTGACCACACTGCGTCAGGCCAGCCCGGTACCGGTAGCCGCAGGCTTCGGGATTTCCACCCCGGAACAGGCCAAATCCAGCGCTGAATACGCCGACGGCGCAGTTGTCGGCAGCGCCGTGGTACGCCTGATCAGCCAGGGCAAACAACCCGAGGCGGTGGAACTGGTGCGTTCCCTGGCTCAAGCTCTCCGCTGATACAGATGACAAAGTGCGAGGGGCCGCAGAGGCCGCCTCGCATTTTTCCTGAAAATCGGACGGATAAATCACGTACCCTCTTGACATTGCCGGACCGGACAATATATTACCCATTAAGGGTATCAGTGAACAAGCAAAAGAAACCAAGGAGGGTGCTCGTGAAAGTTCGGGTGTTTGTCAGTATTGCCGTCCTGTCGATCTTCGCCGCATGCCGTGCCGAAGTGAAACTGCCGTCGATTTTCAGTGATAACATGGTTTTTCAGCAGGGAATGAAACTGCCGGTATGGGGAACCGCCGCCCCCGGCGAAAAAGTCAAGGTATCATTCAACGGACAGGAAGCGGAAGCGACTGCCGACGCAACCGGCAAATGGATGGTTGAACTCTCCCCGGTAAATGCCGGAGGTCCGTTCGAGATGACGGTCAGCGCCTCCAATACCGTCACTGTCCGCAACATTCTGGCAGGCGAAGTCTGGCTCTGCTCCGGGCAATCCAATATGGAACGGTCTTTCAACCACGACATCCAGGACAAAGAAAAACACCTTGCCAACGCCAACCATCCGAAAATCCGTCTCTTCCATGTGCCGCGAAAATGGAGCAGCGTACCGCTGAATGATGTCGATGCGTCATGGAAGGAATGTACGAAAGAAACGGTGGAATCCTTCTCCGTGGTCGGTTACTTCTTCGGCCTCGAACTTTATAACGAACTCAAAGTTCCGATCGGGCTGATCAACGCCTCCTGGGGCGGCACCCGCATCGAGCCCTGGACCCCCGAAATCGGTTTCAAGGGAATTCCCGCCCTCCAAACGATCTGGGAACAGGTGCAATATAAAACACCAACCACCGCGATGCACAAACAGAAAGCCAATGTCATGTATGAGCAATACCGGAAATGGCTGGAAGACACCCGGAAACGAATGGATACCGACGAACCGCTGGATGCTCCGCCCCCCTATCCCGCCGAACTGGTTCCATTCAGCAGTCAGGGACATCCGACTACGCTTTATAACGGCATGCTCAATCCGCTGGTTCCTTTCGCCATTCGCGGCGCCATCTGGTATCAGGGTGAAGCCAACATCCGGGATGGAGTGCTCTATTACGACAAATTAAAGGCCCTGCTCGGCGGCTGGCGCGCCGTCTGGAAAAACCCTGAGCTGCCCTTTTATCTCGTCCAGCTCGCGCCTTATGGACGCTACAGTTCCGATTCCCTGCTTCCCAAGCTCTGGCAGGCCCAGGCGAAATTCGTCGAAAATACGCCCCATACCGGCATGGCGGTGATTAATGATGTCGGCAATGTCAACGATATTCACCCGGCAAACAAATACGACGTCGGTAAACGCCTCGCCCTCCAGGCCTTGAACAAGACCTACGGTATGAAAGAGTTGACCGCGGACTCCCCCACCCTGAAATCCATGGAAAAGAACGGCAGGAAACTCCTGCTCACCTTTGATACGAAAGCTCTGAAAACCCGCGACAACAAAGCCCCGGACTGGTTCGAAATCTGCGGTCCGTCAGGTGTGTTCGTCAAAGCCGACGCATTGATCACCAACAACACCGTCACGCTTGTCGCCGAGGGAATTGAAGAACCTCTTGCCGTGCGCTTCGCCTGGAGCGGCATGGCCGAACCCAACCTGACCGGCGAAACCGGCCTCCCGGTCGGCGCATTCATCGCCGGGGATTATCCCGACGGGGACAGACTCCTGAAAAATGTTCTGGAAAAAGACAAATACAAACTCGTCTACGCTTTCAACCCGGTCAATCCGCAAATGACCAACGGCTACAAAGACATGAAATACAGCACGGACGACAGTGTGAAGTTCGCCGGCAGGAAAATCAAGCGCATCGCTTATTTCATGGAACTGGAAAAGAAAGACGGCGATCCGCAGTACGTATTCGTTTCGATGGCCCCGTTCACACAGGATATCGGAAAAATCGGCGTGCCGACGTATGGCACCCAAACCAATTTCCAGCAAAAGGTCAACGACCTCCGGGTCGTCAGCAACGTTCCGTCCGTTCGCAACGGCACATTCGACGAAGGCAACATCGAATTCTGGCCGAACAACTACGCCCCGCCGAACGCCGCCAACGTTCCCGGCGCCTCCGATAAAACCTTCGACTTCGGCGACCGCGTCAACTCGCCGGTACTGGGCTACGGCTCGATGCAGGTTCATAATTACAAAGAAAAGCAGACTATATTCGCATTCAACAGTTTCAAGTCCGGAAGGAATGCGGATGCGGGAATCGGAAACCAACCCGGCGGCAACCCCGACTGGACCCATAGCAAATCCGCCTCGAAATACGTTGACGGCAAATTACTGGTGTTAATTCAGACCGATGAACAATAAAATCGAACATTCATTTTCATTCGACCCGTACTGCGGGTATACGCAAGAACAACTATTGGCAATTACACCGCCCGACTCCGAACCGTCCGATTTCCGGGAGTTCTGGACCGTCAAGTATCACGAGGTGCGGTCAATGCCGGTGGAAATCACCGTCCAGAGACGGATATGGAGTCCGAACCCGGCCATCGAAATCAACGAGGTGTACTACCGTTCATGGGATGGCGTGGTAATCGGCGCCTGGCTGAGCCGCCCGCGCGATCCGAAGGGTGCCATTCTGCTCTGCCACGGCTACGGTAATCCGGTAATTCCAACCTTCAGCGAGGAATTCGCGGTGATCGCGCCGTGTCTGCGGGGGTTGGGCATGTCCAAACATCCGGACATTCCGTGGCAGTCCGCCGAGCATGTCGTGTACGGCATCGAATCACGGGAAACCTATTCCCTGCTCGGCTGTGCCGCCGATTTGTGGATGGCGGCCTCGGTATTAGCTGAACTGTACCCGGGACTGGAGAAAAATCTGCATTACCGCGGCGGCAGTTTCGGTGGCGGGATGGGAGCGTTGTCCGTGCCGTGGGATCCCCGAATCCGTTCCGCATATCTGAACATCCCGACGTTCGGACACAATCCGCTGCGCCTGCGGTTCGAGTCCAAAGGAAGCGGCGAAGTTGTCCGCCAATACCGAATGAAGCACCCCGAATGTGATGCCGTGCTGAATTATTTCGACGCCGCCACCGCGGCCCGTTATTTCAATATTCCGGTACTGGTATCCCCGGCGCTTTTCGACCCGACGGTCGTGCCGCCCGGACAATTCGCCATCGCCAACGCCATTCCCGAACAATTCCGGGAGTTGTACATCCTCCCCGCCGGGCACTACAGCGTACCGGAAAATGCCCCGGTTCAGGAAAAAATCGAGGAGCGGATACGCGCCTATGCGCTCAACCAGGAGCCAGCACCGGGTATATATTGCGCAGAATCCCATAAATGATCAGGAAGATCACCGCCCCGGTCAGGAATTTGTAATTAAAAACCCACCGGGGCCCGACCCATACCACAACGGCGACGGGAATCGCCGCCCCCACCAGCAGGTTCATTCTCAACGCCCGGACAATATCGCCATGCAGCAACGCATGGAGCGACCGCGTAATCCCGCACCCCGGACAGTAAACCCCGAAATAACGGTAACTGCCGCACTGCGGGTAAAGCCATGCATATTCTTCAGGATCGGCGAAATACAGCACACCGATCATGACCGCCGCCGCCGACAACAACGCCCCGGCAATCAGCCATTGCACCCGGGTGAATTTCAAGCGTCCGGGCATGGGTTCAGATCAGCCCGGTTTTCCGGACCTGCTCCTCATCCAACTGGGCGGATATGGCTTGTTTCAGAATCGCCATTTTCGAGGTATCGCCGAGCAGGATGCCGCCAACGGCCCGCTCCCCGGCCAGATAAATCTTCCGGTAAATTTTATTTTCCCGGTCGATAAACTCCAGACTGTCGTCGCCGCCAATGGCCCCGGCCGAATAAAGTTTGATGCCGAACGCATTCAGCGTGGCCCCGTAAATGCCGCAGTTGAACATGGCGGGTTCCCCCAGCATTCCGGCCGCCGCTATTTTACCCTGTTCGATGGCGGGTTCCTGCAGGCCGTAGCTGCGGCAAATGACTTCCGCGCAGTCGCCCGCCGCGTAAACCGCCGGGTCGTCCGTCCTCATGGCGGCGTTCACCATAATGCCGCGATCGGTCTTCAGGCCACAGTCCGCGGCCAACTGTTGATTGGCACGGGTTCCGGCGGACACCAGCACCAGATCGCATTCGATCCGGCTTCCGTCCAGAAGCACGGCGCCTTCGACATGCCCATCGCCGAAGATTTCCCGAACGCCAGAGCCTGTAATAATTTTCAAATTCTCTACCTTGCTCAGCATTTCCGTATACAGTTCACTGCCGGCAGCATCAAGCTGGCGCGGCAGGATCATAGGCGCGGTTTCGATCATCGTGACCTTGTCGCCGAGCTTCAACAGCGAACCGGCCAGTTCGAGGCCCAATACGCCACAACCGATAATCAGCACCTTGCGCGGTTCAGACTGAAATCCCATCAACTTCACCAGATCGCGGCGGTCGCGCAACGACATCACCTCCGGCAAATCCGTCCCCGGAATCGGCGGGATGAAACAGCGCGCCCCGGTCGCCAGCAACAGGAAATCATAAGGAACCTCGGAACCGTCCGCAAACCGTACTTTTTTCGCCGTGCGGTCAACCGCCCCGGCAAGGGCGTTCAAGTGCAGGCCGATATTTTTGTCCCGATAGAATTCCGGCGAGTTCATCGGCCGGGGCTCCGGTGGATTCATCGCGATTGCAAAAGACAGGGAGGGGCGATAATACGGCGGCACATCCTCATCACTGTAAATATCGATCCGAACTTCGGCATCCCGTGCCCGCAACGCTTTGGCGGCGCTGACTCCGGCGGCTCCCGAACCGATGATCACTACTTGTTTATCCATAAGTTATCCCTTTACTTGATGGCATAAAGTAAGCGTTTTTCGGCAAAAAGTCAATTCGGCATTTGCATTTGTCGCCGATTTCGTATAATATGACAGGATTATGAATAAGATCAATTTTTTCAGCGAATACCTGACCCGGCAATACGGCTCGGAACTGTACCGGATCGCCATCGACCTGCCAGTGAGCTGTCCCAACCGCGCCAACGGCGGGCACGGCTGCATTTACTGCGCCGAGGACGGCAACCGGGCGCGCCACCTGCGCCATCACTTCTCGCTCCCCGAACAGGTCGAGGCCGGACGCGAGTACATCCGGCGGCGCTACGGCAACGACGGCCCGTATATCGCTTATTTCCAATCCTATACCAATACGTTTGCCCCTGTCGAACAGCTTCGCGCCTGGTACGAAGAAGTCCTGGCCCTGGCTGAGTTCAAAATGATCATCGTCGCCACCCGCCCGGATTGCCTGCCGGACGATGTTCTCGATCTGTTGTCCGAGCTCAATAAACGCTGTGAACTATGGGTCGAGCTCGGCGTCCAGACCAGCAACGACGCCACCCTCAAGCTGATCAATCGCGGACACGACTTCGCCGCCGTTCGCGACGCCGCCCTCCGGCTCGCCGCCCGCGATATCCGCATCGCCGCGCACGTCATCCTCGGCCTGCCCGGCGAAGGACCGGACGATTACCGCCAAACCGCCGACGATCTCGCCGCCCTCCCCTTTCAAGCGGTCAAGCTTCACCAGCTTATGGTCTTGCGCAAAACCCCGCTGGCCTCCGGCGCTTATCCGGTCCAACCGCTTAACGAATATGAATACGCCGCCGCCGCGGTCGATTTTCTCCACCGCCTGCCTGAATACTGGATCGTCATGCGATTGATGGCCGACGCCGACCCGGAAACGGTCATCGCCCCGAAATGGTGGATGAAGAAAGGGCAATTCATCGAATACATCACCGGCCTGATGGCCGGCGGCGACGCCATGCGTGTCCCCACCGCCGACGGTTCACCCACCCTCTATCATCCCGGCTACCGCCAGCATTTCCACAGCGTGGCCGGAGCACGGACCGAGGCCCGCGAAAAATTCGCCGTCCCTTCCAGCCTCGCCGGGCTTGACCGTCCGCGCCTGCTGGATATCGGGTTCGGGCTCGGTTACAACGCCGCCGCCGCGCTCGAAGCCAACCCCGATACCGAAATCATAACGCTTGAGAACGATCCGCGCACCCTCACTGCCGCCCGAACGTTGTTCGCCCCGGACACGCTCCAGCACCGGATGATCGCCGGACTGGAGGAACACGGACAGTGGCAAAACGTCCGCCTGATCAAAGGAGACGCCCGCGAAGCAGTCCAAAAACTGCCGGAACAGTATTTCGACGTGGTTTTCATGGACGGCTTTTCGCCGGACGTCAACCCCGAGTTGTGGACGTATGACTTCATTCGCCAGCTTCGCCGGATTCTGAAAACGGACGGCGTTATCGTGACCTATTCCAGCGCCTACCCGCTCCGCGGCGCATTCCTCCGGCTCGGTTTCAGCGTACAGGAAACCGCAGCGTTCGGGCGTAAACGCGGCGGCACCGCCGCCCGACTCCGGGGTGACACCACGCTGCCGGAGAAAGAATTGAACATCATCCTGAAATCCACCGCCGGGGTACCGTACCGGGATCCCGGGCTCAACCGTCCTCCGGAACAAATCCGCCAACTCCGCGAGCGCCTGGTGAAAAAGCTCCGGGCCAGGGGTGTGCCCAAATGGTACAAGGGCGATTCCTAAAAAAACATTTTGAACGGGACTGAGTCGGGGTTCAGGAAATCCGTCATGATATCGGCCAGGATATTCCATGACGCGAAGTTTTTTGCGTAAAGGTTCTCCCCGGTTTCCGCATCGAAATTCTCCGCCATGTAACCGTATTTGCGGACATTGTGCGCGATGACCATGACCGAATCCTCCGCCAGTTTCGCCGCCGCTTCGTTATATCCGTAACGCAACAGGGCGTGCAACGCAAACCAGTTCAGCGGAATCCACACCGGCCCCTGCCAGTTGGAATTCGTCGTCCGCCGGTAATCCGTATAACGGCCGGGGTTTCCCCATACCGCATTATTATAGTATTCGCTGGACTTCGACAGACTGCGAATGCCGAAACGGCTGCGAAAATGCGCCGGGTTCAGGACATACCCCTCAATGGCGCGCCGGGCCTGGTCGGCGGAGGCGATCCCCGCGTAAAGCGGCAGCAGCGCCGGACAGCTCACATAAGCGTAAACCCCGAACGTACCGTTGAAATCACGCCCCGGATAATGCAGCATCCGCTTCCCGCTGGTCAGGTCCAGCACGGCATAAGTACCGTATTCCTCATCCCAGAGGTAGCGATTGATATTTTCGTTCAGCGTTTCAGCGGTGCGCAGATATTCGGCGGCGTCAACAGACAAATCCATCCGTCCGGCGATGAATGCCATTGCCCGCAGTTCAAGGTACAACAACGCATTCAGGTCCGGCGATACCGCCGCGCCGGGCGGCAGGGTACTTCCGGCGATTTCATTATCGAAACCGGACATATACGCCTCGCCCCAGCGGCAGAGTCCGAACGGCGCTTCAAAAGCCGTCAACCAGTATTTCAGATATGCCGCCAGCTTCGGATAGAGCTCCGCCACCGGTTTCAAGTCTCCGGTTTCATTCAGGTAAATCGCCGCGTTCTGCGCCAGATAAGGCTGGGCATGAAAATACTGGATTTGGCATCCTCCGTTCTCCCGGGAATTCACGCAGGGGGTATAACCGTCACTGGTCTGGTACAGGAACATGTTTTTCAGGAAATAGAGCATCTGCTCGAACTCGCCAGCCGCGGCGTAGCGGAGCGTCATATGATGGTTGTCCCAGCAAAAAATGCTTTCCGCATAGACACTGCCGCAGGTGATCGACAGAAAGGGATGCGCCAGCATTCCGCCCGCTGGTCTCCGGATTTTCTCCATCGTTTCGACGATGAAGTCGTGGGTATATTGCCAATCGCCGCTGTTTTTCATATTTTCCTCCGTTTTCGGGTTGCCATTTTAAGCGTTACGAATCATATTATACCACCGGAAAAGGGAAATATACATGGCTGAAAAAACGGAAAATATACCAAAACCGATGATCCTGTCCGCGCTCGGCGAAAACGAACGGCTGCTGATGAAGCATCACCGCTCCCTGATCCCGAATTTCATGCGCGGCGCATTCCCGGCATTGACCGGACAAATCAAAAACGTCGTACTTTTTTACGACTGCGGCGATTATTCGCACCATCCATCCAGCCTTCACAACCGTTATACGGTCATCGTCAATCTGGCGGAGACCCTGTACCCGGTTTTCGACGGCATTCCGTTGCGGATGCCGCCCGACCACTGGGTATTGCTGTTCCCGTTCCAGCGCCACGGCTACCGTCCGCTGGACAACCCGCAGGCCCACAAGCGGATACACATTCAGTTCGACATTGATCACTTCGACGACGATTCCTTTATGATTCTCCGCAACCACGTTTTTCCGATATCCCAGCGGGAGCGGCAAATCCTGATGCTGATTCTCGACCAAGTGCTTCCGGCCAATGAACAATCCTCGCTGACCGCCGTGCCGCACCTGGTCGCGGCTTTTATCGAAACCCATAGGAAGAGCATACGTCTGAACTCCAG
>CALABZ010000220.1 GCA_937888615.1 uncultured Lentisphaeria bacterium
GGGGGAGGAGGGAGGGGATGGTGTATACTTTTAAATTTTCAAGACAAATGCTCCTGTATTCAACCGGCCTGATTCGGTATGGCGCCGGCGGTAATGATGATTTCCATGTCACGCCCTTCACGGCGGATCAGAAATTTTATTTTATCGTTCGGACGGCGGGAGAGAATCCGCAGCCGCACCATATTGAGCTGATCGGCTTTCTGCCCGCCTACTTCGAGAATGATGTCGCCGCTTTTCAGTCCGCCGTAATAAGCGGGCGAATTGCGGTAAAGCTGGGTGATGACGACGCCGTGGGTCAGGTTGTGCTCCTTCTTCACTTCGGCGGGCAGGTCGGCCATGCCGATGCCGACCCAGGAGCGTTCGACTTTGCCGTAATTGATCAGGTCTTCGCCGATCCGTTTGGCGAGGTTGCCGGCGATGGCGAAGCTCAACCCGATGCTGCCGCCCTGCGGCGTCAGGATAAAGTCGTTGATACCGATGACCTTGCCGTCGAGGTCCAACAGCGGTCCGCCGCTGTTGCCGGGGTTGATGGACACGTCGGTCTGAATGAAATTTTCATGCGGGTTCATGCCGACGGTACGGCGGTTGTAACTGACCACCCCGACGGTTACGGTGTAGGCCAGGCTGAACGGAGCGCCGATGGCGATGGCCCAGTAACCGGGCTTGACCTTGTCGGAATCGGCGAACGTCAGGTACGGGAACTTTTCGCCGGCGTTTTCGATTTTCAGGATCGCCAGATCGGAAAGGGGGTCTTCCCCGGCCGGAACGGCGTCGAATTCACGCCCGTCAACCAGGCTGATCCGGAAATATTCCTGATCCTTGACGATATGGTAATTGGTCAGGATATAGCCCTTTTCGTTGATGAAAAATCCGGACCCCTGACCGGTCGGTACCAACTGGCGGCGCACCTGGCCCTGTCCGTAATAATAATTATAAAGATCCTCGTAGCTGTTGCCGGTGCGGACACGGCGCAGGACGCGGCGTCCGGTACGCACTACGACCACGGCGGGAGTGCTTTTTTCCGCCACCGCGGCAAATTCCTCCTGCATGGCACGCGCGGACTGGGCGGGCATCTTCACCGGCAGAACCAGCAGTGCCAAAGTCAAAAATATAATATTTTTGATCATGAGGCCGAGTCTCCTTTCTTTGCAACATGCAATCTCTACCATTTAGACAGGGATTCCACCGGGATGTTCCGTCAGGGTAGAAAATTTTTCAAAAAAAGTAGGAGACAGGAGAAATGCGAGGCAACCTTCGCAGTTCCTCGCGCTTCCAGCGGCAGGGTAGCGCCCCGCATCATGATTCTTTACTTCGCGACGGGCGAAATTCGATTGAAGGTCAGACGCCGATATTGGAGAGCATCAGGCTGACGCGGTTGATCAGTTCGGCGAGTTCGGGGTGATTGCTTTCGAATTCGTTGACCAGATGTTTCATCTTGTCGGTGGATTGTTCGAGTTCGGCTTTTTCGGCGTTGGGCAGTTTGGCCTGGACATCGTCGAGCATCGCTATGAGTTCCGCCTTGCGTTCGGGGGAGATGTCGGCGGTGTTGTTGATGGAATCTTTAAGCGTATTGATATTCTTGTTGATCATGTTATGTCCTTATCTTTCGATTGGGCTTGTTTTTTCAGTTGTTCGTAAATCAGATCGACATCGACGGGATTTTCCGAGATGAAGACGGGATATTTGGCGGTACGTTCGGCGGCGTTCATGTTTTTAGCATATTCTTCCCATTTTGCTTTATTGGCATTGCTGATCTGGACCGCCTGACTGTAAAGGCTGATGGTGGTGGATTCTCCTGTAGCGCCGGAATTTCCGCTGGAGCTGTCATTTATGATGATATTGCCGGTACTGCCGCCGTCGTCATTGTCGCTGTTGAATTGGCAGTCCGCAGTCCATGAACACAGGACTACCGCCGCGAACAGATTCAGAAATTGTTTCATAAATTCACCTCTTGCCTTCCGCCATTATTATAATCTGGCAACAGGGAATTGTCAAGCGCCCGGGGTGGGCGATTTGTCCGAAAAACCGGATTTCAGGGATTGCGCTTCGGAAAACGGCACTGTATAATAAAGAAAAATAAAATTGCAGGCAACGGAGGCGGTCGGAAATGAAGAAAAACATAGGCATTATCGGATTTGGCGAAACCGGCATGCGGTTGGCGATGGCGTTCCGGCTGATCGGCGATGACGATATTGATATCGCGGGCGTGGTCGAGCCGGACGAAGAACTTTACCGCCGCGGTTGCGAATGGCATAATCAGGAGTTTTCGCTTTTCGGTTCGGTGCAGGAGTTGATGGATTACGTTGAGCCGGACGGCATCGTGATTGCCGCGCCGCCGGAGTCCCATCTGGAGATTCTGGAACAGTTCGGCGGCTACAGTGTGCCGATTTTTCTGGTGACGCCATTGGAAGCCTCGTTGGAAAACACCGCCGAAATCGTCCGTTTCGCCCAGGCATATTCAGCTCCGGTCGTGGCCGGGCCGGTGGCGCGTTATGCGCCGGTCATGGGAAAAGCGCGTGAATTGCTGGCGTCCGGGCGAATCGGCAAATTGCGTTCATTTCAGTTTTTGGGGCCGGCAGGGGTACACAACCTGAATCTGGGATTGTTCCTGACCGGCGCGGAGCCGTTGTCGGTATCGATGGCGGCGGGGCCCGACAGTTCGGTCAGCGTGATTCGGTTCGATAACGGTGTTTTCGGCAGTTGCGCGTGCGGAGGCGGGGAGCGTCTCTGGACGTTCGACGGCAGCCAGGGTTTTATGCGGATCGCGCCCGAATGCGGGGAGATCAAGGTGTTCCCGTCCGGCGACAGCGGTTTGGTTGAGACTTACCAATTCGACTATTTTGGCAAACCGGATTACAACGGCGGAGCGTTCGCCGCGCGGTATTTTTATGATCTCCTTTGCGGGCGTGAAGCCGGTGAGGCCGGGATGGTGTGGCAGGCGTTCGCAGCGGAATTAGTGAAATTTGCGGCGGAGCTTTCCATGAAGGAAGACAGCCGTTATGTGCGGCTTGCCGAACTCATGCCGGATGACCTGGCGGCAGAAATGGGTCAGGGGTGAGGAACCCTTTTCTGGTATTGGCCGGGGCTGGTGCCGTAGTATTTCCTGAAATAACGGCTGAAATGGGCCGCGTCGAAAAATCCCCATTGTTCGGCGATTTCTTTCAGCGGCAGACGGCGGGCGGCCAGCGATTCCGCCGCGCCGCTCAGGCGGTATTGCAGTTCATAAGCCCCGAATGGAATGCCGAAATAATCCTTGAACAGATGCCGGAAACGGCTCTTGCCCAGTGAACACGCCGCCGCCGCTTCTTCCAGCGAGACCGGTTGCCCGTTGCGCTGATAAATGAGCTCAAGAGCTTTGTCCACCTGCCGGTACGGTTCCGGTTGGCTCGGCAGTTTCAGCACGGAATCGAGCTCGATGAAAAATGCCCGGATGCGCTGCCACTGACGGGTTGTCCGACCGTATCCCTCCGCCGCCATCAAGGCTTCGAAATCATGCCGGAAGCTCTCCGTCCGCGGGCGCAGTTCCGGTGCATTGAGCAGTCGCATCCGTTGTTCGGGAGCCATTTGCAGCAGGGTGCGGAGGCTGTCCCCTGAATCAAGGAAGCCGCGTTTCAGTTCTTCGTCGGAAATACTCAGGAGCAGGATGTCGGCGTTTTCGCGCTTCAGCACACCGTGGGGCTCCCAGGGGGCGATCAGGTAGCAGTCGCCTGAATTCAGGAAGTGAATCTGGCCGCGGGTGAGGCTCTGCAAGGTTCCCCGGCGCAGAAAACCGAAGTGAATGGCCTTGTGAATGTCCAGCAGGGGCGGCATGGCGGAGAACCCGCTGCCGCCGGTCAGCATGATGTCGAACGGCTTTTGCGGGGAGAGGCGGAAGTCGAATTTCTGGATGTTTTCTTTTCGCATAAAAGACATTTTTTACAATTATTTACTATTAATATACAACATATTCGAGGCTTTACAAATACAGATTATACATTATAATAATAGCAGGACACGAATTCCAAGGAGAACGATTTATGAAACACAAACTGGCATTGATCGGTTGCGGCGGGATGGCCCGCAGCCATGTTTCGAGATTTGAAGAACTGCTGGATCGGCTTGAAGTCACCGCGGTGGTCGATACCGATATCGAACGCGCCCGGGCTGTCGCCGAACTCCTCCCCAATGATCCTGTCGTTTCGACCGATCACCGCGATGCGCTGAAGGTGTGCGACGCGGTATTGCTTGCCCTGCCGCACCATCTGCATTGCGAGTACACGGTCGCCTGCTTGAACGCCGGCAAGCATGTCCTTGCCGAGAAACCCCTCGCCAACACCGAGGCCGAATGTCTGGAAATGATCGAAGCTGCCCGCCGCAACGACCGCGTCCTGATGGTGGCCTATTGCATGCGTTTCCATCCGCTGGTGGTGAAAATGAAGGAACTGATCGAAAAACAGACCTATGGGCAGACGTTTCAGCTCTCGATCTGGACCGAACAGCATACCGAGCGTGAACCGAGTAACTGGATTTGCCGCGCCGCGTTGCTCGGCGGCGGACAGCTTTTCAGTCACGGCTGTCATTATATCGACCTGATGCTGTGGATGATGGGCAAGCCGGTCGAGGGTTCGCACATCGGTACCAATCTCGGTACGCCGTGGATGGAGCGCGAAGGGACCAGCAATGTGTCGATGAAGTTCGAAAACGGCGCGTGCGGATATCATTTCGGTACCTGGGGGGCGCGCGGCACGAAGCTGGGTTACTCCTTCCAGGCGCATTGCGAGGAGGGCATGCTGGAAATCGACTATGCGAAAGGACAGCTTCTCCTTCACAGCCGCCTCGAAAAACATATTCCCGGCGTTCACGACAACAACACCAGCGTCAAGGTTCTGCTGGAAGCTCCCGGCGTCAAACCAACCACTATTGAAATGGCCCATTTCCTCGACTGCATCGAAACCGGCAAGACTCCGTTGACCGATGCCGAATCGAGCCTCGAAGGGCTGAAGGTGATCTGGAAACTTTACGAAGCCGAGGATAAACACGAACTGGCCGACCTTTCCGGAATCATCCGCAAATTCAAGTGATTCCGCTTATCTGAAATGATTGATTCGAAAGCCCGCCGCCGGATGCAAAGCCGGCGGCGGGCTTTTACTTTTCGCGACGGTTCGGCAAGGCTCCGGGAATTTGTCGATTTTTCTTGATCCGGGCTTGAAAAGACGCCAAATGATCCTATATGTAATGATATCTTAGACTGTCGGAGATTTTATCATGAGTGACAAGAACGCAAAGCCCGATCTGACGAAACTGAGTTTTGAAGAGGCTTTGGCAAAATTGGAGGAGCTGGTCGGCAAAATGGAAGAGGGAAACCTCCCGCTGGACCAGATGATCGCGTATTTCGAACAAGGAACCCGCCTGACCACCCTTTGTCGTGGCAAACTGGACAAGCTCGAAAAGAAGATTGAGGTCCTGACCCGTGACGACGGCGCCGAAGGCGAATGGGAAGAGTTCGACGAGAGCTCCGAACGCAAGGACGCCTCGTTGCGCCCTCAAGCGAAAGCGAAAAAGAATCCACCCGAAAACGACTACGATGATAATTTATTATTCTGAAAACCGGTGATGTTATGTTTATCTGGCTGCCCAAAGAACTGCCCGCCGTTTTTAATGATGTCATAATTCCTTCAAACCTTGGAGTCTGGGTATTTGCTCCGCATCCCGATGATTTCGACGCGGTGGCGGTGACCCTGCGGCGTTTTTTCGATGCCGGAGCCCGGATTTACCTGACGGTGGCCTCCTCCGGTGCTTCGGGCGTCGAGGATTCCTTTTGCGATCCGCCGTTTATCCATGAGAAAGCCCTGACCCGCGAACGCGAACAGACGTTGAGCTGTGCTTATTTCGGATTGCCGTCCCGGCGCATCCATTTCATGCGTCTGGCGGAGGATGACGAGGGGAAGATCATGGATATTACCGATAACTTCGTCCGAATCATGAATTTTTTCCTGAAAACGGCCCCGGATGTCATTGTCATGCCGCACGGCAGCGACAGCAATCCCGACCATCAGTTGATGCACGCCTACATGACCCGGCTTTGCGGGGTCCGCAAGAAATCATTGGCTGTCATGCTGAACCGCGATCCGAAAACCATCGAAATGCGCGAGGATCTGTACACGTATTTCGACGATGCCGACGCGGCGTGGAAAGGGGAATTATTGCGTTTTCACCAGTCGCAGCAGCAGCGCAATTTAAATACGCGCGGCATCGGTTTCGACCAGCGAATCCTGAACCTGAACCGTGAAACCGCCCGGAATCACCCCGGCCCCGGCAAGTATGCGGAAGCCTTCGAACTGAACTTTTTCAGCTGATCCCTGTATCGTGAAAATTGCGGACTATTTCTTGCTCAGGATGACGAAATAGGGCAGGCCGTTTACGCCGAAATGATCCAGGATTTCCTTGACTTTCGGACTCGCCATGTCTTCGGCCTGGAATTTAACCACGACGTATTTTTCTAGTTCCGCGGTGACTTCCGGGTTCTTGAACGTCCCGGCATCCATCGCCAGACAATTCTTGCACCAGGAGGCCCAGAAGTCGATCAGGACCGGTTTACCGGAAATCCCGCTCTCGCGCAAGCCGTCGGCAAGGCGGGCGATTTCGGCTTCCGGGCTCCCCGCCGAGTCGGATTCCAGCGGCAGCAGCGAATAGCCGATCCATGCGTACCACAGCCCCGCCAGGACGATGATGACGCCGAAAAATTGTTTGATCCGCACCATCCATTTGCCGGGCTTCGGCAGGACGCCGAGCCCCGCGCCCGCCAGCGGCCATGGCAACGCCATCCCGATCCCGAGCAGGAGCGGCAGCAGCAGTGCCGGCCAGTACCCCTGAGCATAATAGTTGGCGGCGAAAAGCAGTACCGCGATCACCACCGGCGCCACACAGGCTCCGGCCAGCAATGCCGCCACTACACCCATTAACAGCGCGGTGGCGAGCTTGCCCATCTTCATTTTGTCGGTATTCACCGTGGAGCTGAACCGCGAAAAATCGATGTGGATGATATCAAACATGGCCAGCGACAGGACAATGAAGACGGCCGCGATAATGAAGTTGAACCAGGCGCTGGAGTTCAGCGCTCCGAACCGGGCCCCGGTCAGGATGACCAGAAGCCCCAATATGCCGTAGGCCAGCGCGATGCCGATTCCGTAGGCGAGGCCGCGGATAAAGCCCTGTTTGCGTCCGTCGCTGTCGGCCCCGATGATTGCGAGGTTGATCGGGATCATCGGCAGGATGCAGGGGGTCAGGTTCAGACCGAGACCTCCCAGAATGATCAGCAGGATGATGACCAGCAGGCTTTTGTCGGCGAAAATCGACGCCGGGGTTTCTTCACGCAGAAATTCGAGGAAATTTCCACTATCCATGTAGCCGCCGGCGGTCCGGTCGATGTTGAATTCCTTCAACGTTTCCAGCGGCAGGGCTCCGTCGGAAACCGCGGCGACGGGGGTGACGTCGGCATCGGTGAACGCCGTCCCGGTGAACACATATTCCTTGCGTCCCGGCATGAAGCACATACCCGGTTCATTGTCGGTGGTTTTGCGGCAGCCGCTGTAGCGGATGACGATTTTACTGCCGGTGACCTTCGGAAATTTCCATACCGCGTTTCCTGCGGGATAGATGGCGGTTTTGCCCAGGTACTCATCCTCGTAATTTTTGGTGGGAGGCTCCGACAACGGTTCAAGGCTTTTATCGTCCGCACTCACCCGGACCCTGGTCGTTTCGGCATAAAGGTAGTGATCCTTCGGAATCTTCACCTCGACCGAAATCGAATCGGGTCCGTAGGAGGGTGTCCAGACGAACGGTTGGCTGCCGAATGCATTGCCGAAACAACAGCAACCGAATGCGAACAATAATATGTTTTGGATCGTGCTCTTGATCATCATGCCGGAACCGTACTTTTATTTCTTGCCGAACAGCTTATCAAGTTCTTTCAGGTACTTGGCCGGAGAACCGGCTTCCCGAAATTCACCGTAACCGGAACGCCCGAGTTCCTTGCTGTTTTTATCGAGCAGGACAATGGTCGGGAAACCTTCGATTTTGTATTTTTGGGCCAGTGCTTCATTGTGTATCAGTTGAGCACCGGACATGTTGGCGCTTTTCGGCAGGCGTTTGTATTTCATCCATTCTTCCATCGCTTCATTATCGGGGAAGTCAACTTCGATCAGAACCAAATTTTTGTTGGCGTATTCGATGAATTCCTTGGTGCTGAACAGTTGTTTGATCAGCGCCTTACAGGGCGGGCACCAGGTGGAGCCGGAGAAAACCATAAAAATGGGTTTGCTTTCTTTTTTTGCGGTTTCCTGGGCTTTTTTGAAGTCGGTGAGCCAGGTGGCTTCCGCTGCGAATGCGGCTGCGCTCAACGCAAATACTACGAGTGACAATAAGATACGCTTCATAAATCGTCCTCCTCTGTTTATTGGGATTGTTGATAAAATAACCGAAAAAATTGAAAAGTCAAGTTTTTCAGTAATCTATTCCCGGTATTGCGGGTTCACCCTTCTCAAATGGATGCTTTATGGCCTGGATTTCGGAAACAAGGTCCGAAATTTTCAGCAGTTTCTCGTTGGCGTAACGTCCCGTAATCATGACATGGAGTCCGTCCCGACGATTGCGGATGGCCTCAACCACCTCATCGATATCCAGATATTTCAGATGAAGGGCGATATTCAATTCATCGAGAACCAGCAGTTGCAGTTCCGGGGCTTGCAGCAGTTCTTTGGCGCGGAGCCATCCGGCCTGCGCCAACTCTTTGTGATTGCCCGGCTGCCAGCTTAACCCCGTGCCGAGCTGTTCAAACATGAAATTTTCCTGTTTCAAGCTCCGAAAAAAACGTACTTCACCGGTTTCCAGTTTTCCCTTGATGAACTGCAGCAGCGCCACGCGCCAGCCCCAGCCGAGCGCCCGTATTACCGTGCCGAAAGCGCTGGTGGATTTCCCTTTGCCGTTTCCGGTCACATTGATCAGCATCGGAGTGTTCCTTTCCTTGATATCGTTGGGGTATATCATACTGCGCGGGACGCTCTTTTGCAAGCGTCGGATGCATGGAATCGGAAAAATCCCGGAGACGTCGCGAATATGGATAAGGCAGGGTCGCCCGTCCCCAGGCAACCGTTCACCTCGAAAGTCGGGGCGGTGGTAAAGCATATAAGACGAACGGCGCTCCGGGACAGAGCGCCCTACCGGACGGAAACACTTATGGTTGGAGAGCCGCCCGGCGGATTTTCGCCAGTTTTTCACGCCCGCCGTTGTCGAACCATTGGCGGAGTTCCTGTTCAGGCGGACGGGAACCGAGCTTGGCGGCGTCACGGCGCAGGCTGTTCAGCAGTTCGCGTTCGCGGTCGGATTTTTCCAGTATGCGTAACGCTGCGTAGTCCTGCATAGCGTCCATGACTCCGAGCAGGGACAGGGTCGGCATGACTTCCCCGGCGCCGTAGACTCCGTAAGCATAATAGTAAGAGCCCGTCTGGAGTTCCGACAGCGAGAGATTGCGGGGGCCGTAGTGCCATGCGCCGTGGCCGGTCACACCCATGTTCCAGGAACAGAGTCCCCATGAATAGCGTTCCAGCAGCGGATCGGAGTATTCGATGGTATAACGCCAGAACCGGGCGCCGATCTTTTTGATATCCCGCCGGAGTTTTGGGATGTCCGTTCCGGCCATGCCGGGGAAGCAATAGATGCTCAAACCATCGTTGGCGGAGACGTTATAGCCGTTGCCGTAGCGCCCGACCGAGGTCGAATACGTCAGGCCGCCGGCTTCGCGGATCGCCCGGTGCATCCGGCTGACATACTCATAATTGCCGAATTCATCGAACGGATACCAGGCGGCGGGCGGGCAGAGACTTTCTTTTTTCAAGGCCTCGTCGGCCTGTCGAACGAAATCCTGCATTGCTTCGATACTGCGTTCGAGCTCTTTGCCCGAGTATAGGTAGTCCTTGCCGCCGATGTGGCGGTTGATCCGGCGGATCTGTTGGTAAAGGTAGAGCGGCATCGGAATGGTGGTATCGAAGCCGGCACGGTGATATTTTTTCATAAAACCGATCATGGGGGCGAAGTTGTAGACCAGTTTTCCATCCTTCTCCGTAATGCCGGCCATCATCGAAACTTCAAGCGATTTGAAGCCGCAGGAACGGATGAAGGGGAGCTCATCGTCTTCCTGGAGGTGCTGGGCCTTGGCGGATTCTGTGCCGCCGGAGAAACCAAATTGATAATAGTAGAGGAAATAATTGATATCCGCCGCATCCGCAGGTAGACGAGAATTGTCGAGAACAAAAGGGATGGTGAAATTCTGTCCGGCGGGGCCGGTGATTTTGAGCTCGCCGTGGAGTTCGCCGCCCGGAGCGTTGGTTGGCGGAATCAGCAGGAAGTGTTCTCGCATTCCTTTGCGTACCGAAAATTCGTGGGTGACGGTGCCGAAGAAGCGCGGCTGGCGGACATAACCGTCATAAGTGCCGCGGGTGTAATCAAGCGCCCGCTTTACCTGATAGCCCTGCGGACAGAAAATCGTAAGCGCGCCGTTCGCCGGAGGCAGGTAGCTGAATGCCGGTTGTTCCAGGCGGGCGGCATCCTGATAAGTCCGGTTATAGAAGTCCCACGCCGTGAACGGAGCGGTCGCCTGCGGCTCTTTTTCGCTGAGAAATGCCCGCAGGGACCATGGTGCGACTACCATGTCGTCATAGGCGGGCCAGATGAATTTTTCCATCAGCACGTCGGCCCGTTCCGCCCGCATGGCCGCCAGCGCGGTGATGCTCCACGGAAAGCCCGGACTGCCGGGACGCAGGGAAATTTTGATCCGGCGGTCTTTCGCCGTGGTCCGGAACAGGCGGTATTCGGGGTAGGAATTGGCGATGAGGTGACGGTATTCGCGCCCGTCCCCGATCCGGATCAGCGTGTCGTAACGAAACGCGCTGCGTCCCTGCATCAGGGCGAACACCAGATATTCGCCGTCCTCTGCGACCGGCAAAGAAATCTCGGTTGCGGTCCGGCCGGTGATCATGCTGTTCCACAGGCAGTCGGCATTGTCGGGGGAGGGTGTGTCCACCGCCGTATAACTGCCGGGGCTCCAGAACGGCGAATCTGGGGTGATCATTTCGAATCCTTGTTTGACGGTCCGGTTTTTGCCGCCGAACTGCCAGGCTTTGAGCCCTTCGAACTGATATTGGCGCTCGGGAATTTCGAGCTTGAGAAGTTTGATGTTGCGAATGTAGAAATTCAGTTCGCGGGGCGGGGCGCGACGGATCAGCGTGATTTGTTTCACTTTTTCCAAGTTTGCCGGGGAGGCTTTCCAGCTTTGGTAAACGGAAAGCGGTATCCGCAGTTGAATCTGCTGCCGGGCCGGGACGAATATTTTATGATGGCTGACGCGCGCTTTGCCGTTGTCGGTGTCCAGGTCGATTTCCATGCGGTCGCTTTCGCCGGACGGGTTGTAGATATCGACCGCGAGGAAATTATAAGTGCTCCAGTCCTGGGGCTGTTTCCACCGATAATAAAGATTGGGCGCGGAATAACTGCTGTCGGTCACGTTCTCCTGCGGAAAAGCCAGGTGCAACCCGCGCTGTTTATCGAATCCGACGCGGGGAGCGTTGGGTTTGTCTTTGACCCATGGCTGGGACTTCCAGCCCGCGATATTCGGAGATTTAACGAAATCGAACAGGGTGCGGCTTGTGGAAGAGGCGTCCTCGGCGGCATGAATCGGGAGGACCGTCAATAATATCAATACTTTCAACATTCGCGAAAACATGGGATGATTTTCCTTAATATTTACCGGGCGCGTTTGTCCATCAGATCGAGTCGTGTGCGTATATTGGTCCAAGTGCTGTTCGGGATATACCATTTGAGGTTGAGGTCCGAGGCGTCGCTCAGGGATGCCACATTTCCTTCGGTGAACACCAGATTGTAAGTGTTGTCGGCGTGGCTGGGGATATCGCTGAACAGAAAACATCTGCTCATTTTGGTGAGTTTTGTCGAACAGAAGGCGTTCATGATCAACGGGACCCCGGTTGTGGACACGCGTTCACGAACATTGTAGAGATAGTTGCTGGGAATGCCGCCGCTGGTACTGGCTTCAAAGGCTCCTTTGTCAAGCAGGAGAGATTCATTGGTCAGCGGAGCCGGACGGCGCGGGCAGAGATATACCTTGGTGTCCGACAGGTATTTTTGGTCGTAAAGCAGTCCGTGGTTGATATAGGCTTGATTGCTTTTTACCCGATAACCGTAATAGACGTAGGACCAATAGCTGATCGGTATCAGGTATCCGTCAAAATCCGCGACGTAGGATAATGCGGACAGGCTTAGCTGGCGGAGATTACTGCGGCAGGCGGCGTCCTTGGCCTTGTCGCGCGCTTTGCTCAGGGCGGGGAGGAGCATGGCGGCCAGAATGGCGATGATTGCGATCACCACCAGGAGTTCGATGAGTGTGAAATGGATTTTCTTTTTCATTTTTTTTACCTCGCAAATTGCGTTCTTCGATAGCGGATGTTTCTGGCCATATTATAGCCATGCGGTCACCCAATGTCAATATATTCCGCCTTTTGATCCCGGTAATTCTCTAAAATTACACAAAATATATATATACTTTTTAAAAATATACATATATTTTTGCCGGTATTATAAAAATAATTGATTTCCGATTTAATATATGATATAATAAACGCATGAAAACACTGAAAAAATACGAAACCGGAGCCGAATTCATCATTTCGGAAATCCTGCCGGGGCTGAAGCCCGGAATGAAACTGCCGCCGGAAGCGGAGCTCGCACGCCGCGTCGGGGTCAGCGTTATGACGATCCGCCACAGCATTCGACTGCTTCACGAGCGCGGCTACGTGCTGAAAAAGCCCGAATACCGCGCGGTGGCGGTGGAACCCGGAAGCCGCCGGTTTTTCGCCCGCGACCTGAAAAAAATCCTGATCGTGCGGATGCAGGACGAGATCGCCTACACCGAGGAGATGATGATGTTCCAGCAGGCATTGCTGCAGGACGCCGCCACCACCCGCTACAATCCGATTCCTTTCTATATGCCGCTCTATCCGGGTTCGAGAAAGGAAATGGAAAATCAGACCGTCGAGACCCTGTGCCGCGTGGTCAATGAAACGCAGTGCGACGCGGTCATCATGATTCCCGGTATTATCTTCGAACAGAGAATTCAACGCGAACTGGACCGCCTGAAGGTTCCGCTGTTGATTTACCAGCCGCGTTCAATGACCGAAAACTACATTTACATCAATCAGGGGGCGGGGGCTTATACCGCGCTCCAGCATTTATATCAGATCGGCTGCCGTTATATCCGCTATATGGGGGTGGTGAATGAACTTTTCTGGGAACGTTACGGCGGCGCGAAGCGTTTCTTTCTGGAGCATTATCCGAAATCGGACCCTATGGAACGGATCACTCCCTGCCTCGGGACCATTGACGACGGTTATGAGACGTTCTGCCGCTTGTGCGAACAGGGGGTCCGAATGGACGGGATACTGGCGCACAACGATTTATGCGCTATCGGCGTCAGTATGGCGGCGCGAAAATTCGGGATCCGAGTACCTACCCAACTGGCGATCGTCGGCTGCGACGACCTGGAGCAGACTCATCGGGTCTACCCGCAGTTGTCCTCAATCGTCACTCCGCATGAACGCCTGGTGGCTGAAGTTCTCGAAACGCTGAACCATATTTTTGCCCATCCTGGCGCGAAAGTTTCCAACCGCATCGAACTCTATCCGCAACTTCACATCCGCAAATCCAGCAGCGGTTTCAAAGGCAAGTAAGATCGGATAAAATCACAAGCTTTATGCAAATGAGTTCTTGACAAATTTTATTTTGCCTGTATAATATACCTGACTATGATTAGGTATAGTTATGAGAACACCAAAGAAATGTTACGAACTTTATGAAATTCTGAAAAACCGAATCCGGGACGGCATACTGCCGCCGGGGACATTGCTGCCGCGTGAAACCGAACTGGCGGGTGAATTCGGGGTGGCGCGCGACACGTTGCGCGCGGCGTTGCGGGAAGTGGAGGCGGAAGGGCTGATCCGTCGCGTGCGGGGCCAGGGAACGTTTGTGGCCGAGCTCGACAAGCCGTTGACTGTGACCTACCTTCTGCCGTGTGCGGACTATGCGCTGTCCAGCGGGATTTCCAGCTACCGGACCCACAGCGAAATGATTTTCGGGCTGATGCAGGACGCGGTGAAGTTCAACTGCAAGATCGAGGCCGTACCGCTGACCGCCGACAACAACCCGGACCATATCAACTGGAAACTCCTGGACTCTCTGAATTCCGACAGCCGGGTGATTGTGGTCGGCAGTTGGTTTCGGGCGATTTTTCCGCTTCTGCTTGAGCGCCGGTGCCGGGTCGGAATCATCCTTCATGACGCCGAAAAAACTCTGGAACAGCTTGACGGCTGGCAGGTCTGGCGGATGAACAGCAGGGGACGGATCGGCCTGCTGGCCGATTATCTTCGCGGGCGCGGCTGCCGCCGCATTGGCCGGACCCGGTTGGCCGATGGACCGGCTTTTGCCTTGGAAGGGATTTCGGACATTCCCTGCGGCGGCGATATCGCCTCCATCCGGCAGGCCGTGGCGGGGACGCATTTCGAGGGGCTGATCCTCGACAATGCCATTATCAGTGGGATCGATCTCGTCTGCGGCATTCAACGCAATCTCGGATTGTCCGAGGAAACGGAAGTGGTACTGGCGGACCGGAACTGTTTCGATGAGGCCGTCATCCGCAGTTGCGTATCGACATTTTTTCCGTATCAGGAAACGGCGCGGCGGATGCTTTCCGCCATCGTTTCCGGGCGTTATGTTCCGTGTTGTGAAATCATCAATCCTCAAATTCAAGGAAAATCGATATGAACAGTTTTGAACAAGCCTTGTCCGTCCTGAATTCGGGCGCGATCAAGTTTCGTCCATTCGCGGTGATCGACGGTCGGCGGGTCGAGCCGGACGAAATCCGGGAGCATACCGGAAAGAACTATATTCGGGTTGGTTGCCGTTACGGCAATGAATTCAGCGAGGACTTTCATTTCCGCCTGGCCGGAGATGAAATCGTCTGCCGCCGTTACTTCCGCAACGATTCGGGACAAACCCGCAAGCTGACCGAACTCGGCGTGGAACTTGCCGGAATCGCATTCGGAGAAGATGCCGCCGCCGATTATTTCTACCACAACGAAAATCCGCGCATTTATGAACGGATGACTTTTCCGGTTGATTACAACCGTTCGGCGGGCGACGCGGGCGACAGCGGATTCGACGCGCAGGCCGGGAACCGCTGGGCCGATCCGGGCGTAGTCTGCGACCGCATCGGACGTTCGCCGTATCAGCCGTTTCCGGCGATCCTCGTCAGCAACTACCATAGCGGGCGCGGCCTGGTTCACGGAACGCTCAGCCAGCGGTTGTTTTATCATAATTATCTGGTTTCACATCAGGACGGTGCGGTGAAGCTGGAAATTTTCTCGGGCTTTAAAGGGATCGCGTATTTGGAACTGGCCGCCGGACAGGTGCTGGCGGACGACTGGTATCTCGGGGCGACCCCGGACGCCGCCGATCTGGAAAAGATTTTCGAACGCTACACCGCCGAACTCCGCAAACACCTGCCGCCGATGTACGGCGCCACCGCGATCAATCGCGATTCGCTGGTGTGGGGATCGTGGAACGACGGATTGTTCCGGGACATCAACGAGGAACAACTTCTGCGCGAGGCGGAGTTTCTGGGACGGAACTATCCGACTGTCAAATGGCTTCAGGTCGATGACGGTTACGCTTCCGAATCCACCCGGCTCAATATCGCACACGGACTGGGGATGCCCTACGAGGGCGAGGACGGCGTGGACCGGAACAAGTTTCCGCACGGTTTGAAAGACTTTGCCGACCGGGTCCGGGCGTGCGGACTGCGCCCGGCGGTCTGGATCGGCGGGTTCTGCCCGAAAGACACGTCGATTTACCGGGAACATCCCGAATGGTTCATGAACTATGATTACCGGGTCACCAAGAGTTCACCGCTGGACGTCAGCCGTTCGGAGGTTCGCGCTTACATGAAAAAGGCCCTTGACACTTTCTTTCTGGAATACGGCTTCGAAGGAATGAAGCACGACTTCTGGAGCTATGCGTTCGAGGATAGTCACGATCTGCTGTCAGGCAAAAGCGCCTCCGGCTATCAGTGGCGCGACTGGTGGCTGAAAGAGGTCCGCAAACGGATTCCGGCGGACGCCTATCTGCAGACCGGATGCGACATTGTCATGGGCAATCCGTTCCTCGGCGAATTCTTCACCAATTATCGTTACGGCATTGATGTCGGCAGCGGCAACTGGGATTACGTTCGGACCAATTTCCTGTGGGGCGTGGCCTGTTTCGCGCTGCATGTCGGCGATTTGTTCGTGCCGAACAGCGACTCGGTGGGGCTGCTGCCGGGTTTGTCCGACGACGAGGCGCTGTTCTGCTTGAATTACTGTCTGGTTACGCATTCGATGGTGGAAATCGCCGGTCTGTTGAGCAGACACCAGGATCACCCGCGGGTCCGCCAGCTTAAAAAAGCGGTCTGCAACCCGAATAACGGGCAGGATGTTTATCTGGCGCGCTACGATTACCGCGTCGCCGGATACCGGTTGGCGGAAGTTCTTTATTTCAGGACGCCGCACTTCAGTACACTGGAGGAAAACCCGGTCCTGCCGTTGCGGACGGTCGGCATTTTCAATACCGGCGAGGACGCGAAGACGATTGCGTTCGACCCCTCGGACCTGAACCTTTCGTCCGGAAACTACCTGCTGACCGATGTCTGGAGCGGGGAAACACTGGCATTCGTCGCGGAGGTTCAGTTTGAACTGCGCTCCCACGCCAGCCGTTTGTTTGCGGTCAGCCGGGTGATGGACGCGCCGCAACTGCTGGATGCCGACATCAAAATCGTTTCCGCCGCGCTGGAGGGAAATGAGCTGACGCTCGAAACTGCCTATGCCGGTGAATTCGAACTGACCTTCAACCGTTCGCCGAAACAGACATCCGACGGCATGATTCAGGGAAACACGGTCCGTGGCCGGATGAACGGGCCCGGAACGATTCGGATTTCATTCTGACGGTGACGCGCCCTTAAACCGGCTTGAGGGCGCATTTATCGCAATTCGCGGGGCAGGGGCAATTTTCGCAGGGACTGGGAACGGTTGTCTTTTTGCCCTTTTTGGTTTCGGGGGTCAGGACGCAGTTATTTTTGCATTTTCTTCCGGCTTTTATGCTGTTGTCGCAGATATTGTCATGATTGCGGTCGCGGAAACAACTGCGGTAGCGGATTTCGCCGCGTTGGTTGCAGGTGAGTTTTCCTTTTGGGGGGCATTTCCGGCATCCGCACTTGCAGACGGTTTCTTTGGCGGTTTCTTTTTCAGCGGTGGTCCCGGTAGTGGTGGCGCCGATTACCGCGGAGATTCCGCACAAAACAATGAAGAGGCATAATCCTTTAAGACCGTTCCATTTCATACCGTGTTCCTCCTGGAATTTCTCAAGCTGTTATATTATACAGCCAAACGTGTTAATTGCAACAGGGAGAAGGGGTCAACGGGATTGTTTCCGGTATTCCCAAGGGGGCTGCGGGCGCTGTTGCTGCCACAGGCCGAGGCCGGAACGCTGGGCGGTCTGCTGGGCCTGGCGGATGTCATAATCGCGCGGCGCGTAGGCTTCGTAATGCCATGCCATTCCTTGGCGGGCCATTTCGAGGTTTACGTACAGGTTGCCGCAGTAGACTTTGCCGACATGGCGCTGGTATTGGTCCACGTTGACGACCCGGACGGTGACGAATTTGCCGTCGATCATATCCGCCAGCGACGCGGCGGATTCACTGCCGTAAGGCTGGCTGGTTTCCGGCGCGTCGATGCCGTAAAAGCGGATTTTGTACTTGCGGTCGCCCTCGGGGGAGAGCAGCGTGATGGTGTCGCCGTCGTAGACTTTGAATACTTTGCCGTAAAGCTCGGTTCCCGACTGGGCCGTGGCGAAATCGGCTCCATAGCCGGGGATGACCAGCCGGATATAGCGCGGCAGGAAATTGCCGAATCCGATCAGGGAATGCCCGAAACGCCCGAGCCGGTCGAGATTGCCGAGAAAAGCTCCCAGCAGTATTAATAGGATATAAAGGTACTTTTTCGGAATGGGATTCTTTGCGGATTTCTTTGATTTTTTCGAACGTACGGCCAAAATAAGTCTCGTTTTTAATGATTATGGAAATAAAAATTAGCATGGGAGCGGATTAATTTCAATAGGATTTCCTTAAATTTTTTGCATGTTCGCCGCAGTGATGCTATAGTAACGTCGGTACGATGAAAATTTTTTGAGGATCAATTATGCTTTCTGACCGAGATTATATGAAGAATCCCGAGAACGGGCGTCCGCAAAGTTCCAGCGGCGGTATTCAGCCGATGCATGTTTTGTTCGGGTTGATTGCCATCAACGTGTTGATGTTTCTGCTGGTGCCGCAGCCTGTTCAGAATATGAACGGTTCGGTGACGATTCCGAAGCTTTACGGGGAGCTGGTCCTGAGCTGGCCCGGCATAAAGGCGGGGTACTGGTGGCAGATTGTTAGCAGCATGTTCATGCATGGGGGATTTTTTCACCTGCTTTTCAACATGTGGGGCCTTTATATTTTCGGACAGTTGATCATCGGCAGCATGGGGACCACGCGGTTCCTGCTTCTGTATTTCATCAGCGGGATCACCGGCAATCTGATCTGGCTGGGGTGCAATGTCAATGCCCCGACTTTCCTGCTCGGCGCCAGCGGCGCGCTGTTCGGCGTGATGCTGGCGGCGGCGATGTTCCGGCCGAACGTGATGTTCATGCTGCTCTTTTTCCCGGTACCGATCCGGGCAAAGACATTGGTCATGATTTATGCGATCATCGAAATCATCAGCGAACTGAAAATACAGGACAATATCGCGCACCTGGTTCACCTGGGCGGTTTTGTCGGCGCTTATATTTACCTGAAAATCGCTTACGGCAACCGGATGGACTGGGATCCGCTCGGTTTCCTGCGCGGCGGCAACCGGCCTCAGCGCGCACAGGATGTTCCACCGCCGCCGCGGGATTTTCCGGGGAACGGGGAGTCCGAAGTTGAATTCTCCCAGCGTCGTGTGGACGAAATCCTCGACAAACTGTCGCGCCAGGGTGCGAATAGCCTGAACGACGCGGAACGCGCTATCCTGAATGAAGCGCGCCGGAAATACAGCAAGCACTGATGATCCGCAATGAACCTGAAAACATCCCTGTTTGATTATGAATTGCCGGAAGAACTGATTGCCCAGTTTCCGAGCGGCGTCCGGGGCGGCTCCCGGATGATGGTGATGGACCGCCGGAGCGGCGAATGCGAAATCCATCCGTTCCACGACATCGTCAAATTCCTGAAGTCCGGCGACGCCATGGTTTTCAACGATACCAAAGTGATCAACGCCCGGATGTACGGCCGCAAAAACGGCAGTCCCGAAGCCGCGCTGATCGAAATCCTGCTGATCAATCCGCTTGATCCGCCTCACCGCCGTGTATGGCAGTGTATGATCAAACCCGGCAAACGGGTTCCGCCCGGCTCACGGGTGCAATTGCTGGACCTGAACGGTGACCTGGCCCCCGGCAACAACTGGTTCGAAGTAACGGAGCGTCTGGAGGACGGCACGTTCGCCATAGCTTTCGATATCGACGATTTTCAACTCCTGCAGGACCGTTACGGCCATATTCCGCTGCCGCCCTACATCCGGCGCGAAGACCAGCTTGGCGACCGCGAGCGCTATCAGACTGTTTACGCGCGCGAGCCCGGAGCGGTGGCGGCGCCGACCGCCGGACTGCATTTCACCAACGAGATTCTGGACGAACTGAAAACGGGAGGGGTCCAACAGGCGGCGGTGACGCTGCACGTGGGCCCCGGCACTTTCAAGCCGGTGACGGTGGCGGATGTGACGGAACACCGGATGCATTCGGAACACTATGAGTTGAGTCCTTCGACCGCGGACCTGATCAACCGCACCCACGATGCCGGAGCCCGGGTTCTGGCGGTGGGAACCACTTCGGTCCGGGTCTTGGAGAGCTGTGCACGGGACGGACGGGCAGTGCCCGGCGTCGGCAGTACCGATATTTTTATTTATCCGCCGTATCAGCCGCAATTGGTGGACATGCTGCTGACAAATTTTCATTTGCCGCAGAGTACGCTGATCATGCTGGTGTCGGCCTTCTCGTCGCGCGAGAAAGTGTTGGCGGCCTATCAAAAGGCGGTCCGGGAAAAAATGCGTTTTTTCAGTTACGGCGACTGTATGCTGCTGGTTTGATTTGAAATTTGAATATTATAAGATATTGTAAACGAAACGTTAAACAGGTGCAATAATATGGTGATGAAGAACATTTTAGCGTTGGCGATATGCTGTGCGCTTTCCTTTCCCGTCCTGGCGGAAGAGCCGGCCGGAGAGCCGGCCGCCCAACCGGAGAGGATCGATATTGAAATGCCGCTGCTGCTCAACAGTTCCGGGTCCGGCCGCTATCCGACCTCCCGCCCGAACACCCATATTCCGTTCGGCGTCTACTGGACCGAGGCCAAACCGGCGGATTACATCTGGCTGTTTCCGTCGATGCTCGGCGGAACGGTATTTATCGCGGTGGGCAACGTTATCGGCTGGCCGTTCAAAGCGGGCTGGAATGCCTTTCACGGAGATTTTGAGGGTGAGGCCATGGTGCCTCCATTGGATTGGTCCGCCAAATACTTCGGCATCCCGGGTTCTTACATCGTCGGCGGTCCGTTCTGGGTGTTGAAAAAATCGTTCATCGATTTTCCCGTCTGGCTGTTCGGCGGCGATAAAAAAGACGAGGACGCGGACGATTACAGCAATTATGATTATTGAGTTTAAATCTTGAAGGAGAATGACATGCATCCTTATCTGGATGGCACTTTGGAACTGGAACGGCGGGTTGATGATTTGCTGGCGCGTTTGACTCTGGAAGAAAAAATCGGCCTGTGCCACGGCGTTTCCGCCATGGAAATCGGCGATATTCCCCGTCTCGGCATCGGCAAACTGAAAATGGGCGACGGCCCGCAGGGGTTCCGCATGGAAGACGGCTCCACCACTACCGCGCTGCCTTGCGGGATCGCACTTGCCAGCACCTGGAACCCCGCCGCCGCCGAACGCTTCGGACGGGTGATCGGACGGGAAGGACAGTTCCATAATATCCGGGTGAGCCTGGGACCGGGTTTCAATTTGATGCGCACGCCGTTGTGCGGGCGCAATTTCGAATATTACGGCGAAGACCCGGTACTGGCCGGACGGATCGCCTGCGGTTATATCCGCGGCTGTCAGGGCGAGGGCGTGGCCGCCACTCCCAAGCATCTGGCTATGAACAATCAGGAAATTTGCCGTACCACCGGCAGTTCCAATGCCGACGAACGCACGATCCGCGAACTCTACCTGACCCCTTTCGAAATCGTGGTCAAGGAGTCGGAGCCGTGGCTGATGATGTCCTCTTATAATAAGGTTAACGGTACTTACGCCTCGGCCTGCAAACTTCTTCAGGAAGATATCATCAAGGATGAATACGGTTTTGACGGCGTCATGGTTTCCGACTGGGGCGGCGCGCACGATACCAAAGGGTGCGCATTGGGCGGACTCGACCTCGAAATGGGGCAGGGGATGAACTCAATCATGGGACAGCCGCTGTTGGAAATGGTTCGTCGCGGCGAGGTACCGGAGAGTGAGATCGACAAGAAAGTGCGGCGGACCCTTCGTCTGTTGTTCCGTACCGGCATCTTCGATCCGGAACGAGTCCCGGCAGGTGCATGCAATACCGAAGAACATCAGTCGGAAGCCCGGCGGATTGCCCAGGAGGGCATGGTGTTGTTGAAAAACGACGGCCCGATGTTGCCGTTGAATATCGACAAAATTAAAAAGCTGGCCGTCATCGGCCCGAATGCCGATTTTAAACATCATATGGGGGCGCTGGAAGTCTGCGGCGGCAGCGGCGCGGTGCATCCGCCGTATGAAATTTCGCCGCTGGAAGGACTTCGCAACTATTGCGGAGACAGGGTGGAAGTCCTTCATTCGCCGGGTGTCGCTTTTGACAGCGAAACCATCATTCCTTCGCCGTTGCTGGGGTCTGGGCTGAAAGCCGAATATTTCCACAGTCGCGAGGAGATGGAAAAGGGCGCAACACCTTTTGCCGTGCGCTGCGATCAAAATATGTCGCTGGCCTGGAGTGAAAGTTTCCGGGTAAGCGGTTCCAATACCGACGGCTTGCCTACCGATAATTTTGTCGCGCGCTGGACCGGTTCCATCACGCCGGACTTCAGCGGCGTGAGCCGCATCGGGGTGA
>CALABZ010000221.1 GCA_937888615.1 uncultured Lentisphaeria bacterium
CGGGTACGATTTTTCGCAGTAATTTCTTGAAATCAGGCAGGACATTTGCGCTGAGAGTATCCGCGCCGGTGGTGTATTCGATCAGGGGATCAGGCAAATCGACCAGGTTTTCCGGCGAAATATTGAAGAACAGGCATTGAATAATATCCAGGTTTTTATTTTTTGCGGACATATAGTCACGCAGCCCTTTTGCATCCCGAGTGAAACGGTCAAAAGGAACCGGCTCCAATTCGATCCTGCGTGCCTTTGATTTTGAGTTGAATTTCTCAATCAGACACTTCCACATGTTTTTCTGTTTAGGCAAAGTCTCAAAAGACGCAAAAGTCAGGACTTTGGTTTCCGCGATAAAAAACAAATGATCCATGCCATATAATGAAGGCATGTTCTGTTCTTTCGTATTATCTTCCGGGGGGCTTTCTTTCTGCCGGGTATTGGCATCGGCGTCATTCGAATAGTCTTTGATGACGATTGTGCCGCGACGCGGAGCACGCGACAGCAACCCTTCGCGCACCAGAAGGCTGAGTCCGGAAGCCACTGTCCGCTTGTTAAGCTTATATTTCCGGGCTATTTTTTCGTCGGGTACGAGTTTGTCGCCCTTCCGTAATCTGCCGGACATTATTTCTTCACGGAAAAAATCCGCGATAAACATGTCTTTCGGTTTATCGTCAATGACTTCGCTTGTATCTATTTTTCTCATGCTTTTCAACTTGTGATTATTAATGTTCTTTTTATATGTTAATAATACACTAATAATCGAAAATTGTCAATAGCCTCCGTCAAAAATCTGCGAAAAAAACAAAAATAAATAACAGCCGTTGGCTCTTCCTGTTTTTGGGGGTTGCGATTTGCTTGGGGGGCTGAATAGGCAAAAAAATACAGAATCAGCGGGCCGAATCGGATCGAATGGAAAAATGGTGGGGATATCCTTCGAGTTTACAACGCTTTCTCTTAAACTGTGAATTGAAAAATGCAAATAGGCAAGTTAATCCCTCCTTATTTTCCATATCCCCTATTGACAGAACAGGAAATTGCGATTATAATAAATACGTAAACTAGTTAACGCAATAAAAAGACGGGATCGGCATGGAAACGAAAAAACGGATCACTTTAAAGGATTTCGCCAGGGAAACGGGCATCACCACCTCGGCTATCTCCCGCATTCTGAACGGCAAGGAGACATACTGCTCCCCCCAGAAGCGGCAGGAAATCCTCGATCTCGCCGACAAATGGAACTACAAACCCAATATCGGCTACCGGATCATGACCGGCATGTCCACGGATATCACCGCCATCATCTTCTCACAGGAACGGGTGACTTATTCCGAATGCAATCTGCGGCTGCTGGTCGAACTGATCAACCGGCTCGAAGAAAAAGGCTACGCCACCTATTCCACCGTCATGACCGTGGACAAAACCCGGAATTGCGAGAAATTCCTCGAACTGGAACGCAAAGGATGCCGGAGTTTTATCTTCATCGGCCAGCCGGTGGGAAACGAAGCGATGCTGGCCTGTATTCAAAAGAATTCCTATGATTACATCGGCATGAACCTGTCCCATCATATCAGCACGGACCCGCCGCGGAAAGAATATGACAAATGTTTTAACCTCAACGAAACCGACGCCATTCTCGAATACCTCAGAATATTCAGGCAAAACGGCATTGAAAACTATCGTCTACTAATGCCCGAATCCTATTTCAAACACCGTTTCGAACCCCATGTTGATCACGCTGAACTTGCGTCATTTCGCCGGAAGTTGGTAGAGACGCCGTCCTGCGAGTTCTCCAGTTCGGACGGCTTCGACGCCCGTTACGACAACGCCTATTCCGCCATGAGCCGGGAATACCGTCAAGACCCGGAGATCCGCGGCGTGATATGCATCACCGACTATCACGCGCTGGGGGCCGCGCATTTTTTCCACGACGCCGGGCGCAAAGTCGGACAGGACGTCCTGGTCTGCGGCATGTTCAACACCGCCGCCGCCCGTTTTTCCCTGCTCCCGATCTACACGTCCAATTTCGATATGAAGGAGACGGCATCGCAGATGCTCGATCACTTATTTTCCCCCGACCCTATTCAAGTAGCAATCAAACCGGAAATCGTCATACACAGGAGGACCCGATCATGAAGAAAATAAATTTCACACTTATTGAATTGCTGGTAGTGATAGCAATCATTGCCATTCTGGCGGCGATGCTGCTGCCGGCGCTGAACGCCGCCCGCGACAAAGCGCGGGAAACGTCCTGCATCAGCAATCAGAAACAAATCGGTCTGATGCTTACCATGTACGCCGAATCCTACGAGGGATTCCTCCCGACCGCCTATTCCCTGAACTACCCGACCCGTTATACCAGCAATTACAATAACGGTCCCTACCTGCTGGTAAAGAGCGGTTTCCTCGGTCAATTGGCAAGCCCGACTCTGCTGTCCCGCGCGTCCGCCCGAACTCAGCGCCGCCTCGGGAATGACCGCATCAAGTTATTTCTGGTATTTCGGAGCGCCGGAGGGTACTACCGGAAACAGCCCGCTGAAGCTCCCGCCCAAAGAAAAAGACCACCAATACCTCTTCGGCGACACTTACGGCAACAGTTGGGACTACGGCCTCTCCAAACCCGGCATTCCGGTGAACAACCACAAAGGGCTGGCCATCTGGTCCAAGGTGGACGGCTCCGTGATCAAACATTCCGCCAACGAACTGATCAAGTACGGCAGAGCCCAGGCAGGCATTTTCTACGTGCCGAACGGCTGCTATCTGTAAAAATAATATGAAAAATAAAAATTCATTTGCCGCCGGACGCTGCCCGGACGCGGTCCAGCGTGCGGATAACGCTGGTCGCCCATCGGGCGAAACAAAAGTAAACCATCAAAGATCAGCAACAACCAAAGGAATCATCGACATGAAGAAACTCATCGCCCTGCTTTTATGTTTTTCCTGCGCGGCGTTCCCCGCCTGCGCCTGGGATATCGTCAAGGACGGACACGCGCAAGCAGTGATCGTAATCCCTGAAAAGCCCTACCCCGCTGAAACATACGCCGCCACCGAATTGCAATATATCCTGAAAAAAGCTACCGGAGCGGAACTAAAAACCGTCACCCCGTCCGCCATCCCCGCCGGAATGAAAACGATCCGTCTCGGGCGTACCGCCAAGCTCGACTTGAAAGGTCTGCCGCTATCTGGATTCCGTATTTCCACCACCGGCGACGCCCTGTTGCTGGCCGGGCGCGATACCAACGGCAAAATCGAACGCCTCCAGACCGCTGCCGGCACCCTTTACGCCGTTTATGAGTGGGCCGAACGCGAGCTGAATGTGCGCTGGCTCTGGCCGGATGAACTCGGCGAGATAATCCCGGCACGTCCGACGGTCGCCTCCGGTTCCTATGACCTTGCAATCAAACCCGCCCTGGAATTCGCCTTTGTCCGCCGTTTCGACTGGCGCTGGAACCGTCGTTTGCTCCGTGCCGACATGTCGCGCTATATTATCTTCGCCGGTTGCCCGAGCCAGGGACATGCGTTCATCGACTGGTACAAGCGTTACGGCGCCGAACACCCGGATTATTTCGAAATGGATTCGCAGGGCAGACGCCTCAATGACCGCTATGCCTCGATGTGCGTTTCAAATCCCGCGTTTCAGCAACAGGTCATCGACAACTGGAAAGCTTCCGGCCACACCGATCTCGCGGTAAACGCCAAGGAAAACGACGCCTACGGGCGCTGCCTGTGCGACAACTGCAAAGCCTGGGACGGCGAAGACCGGCGCTGGCCCACCGTCTACTATTCCAGCCATCCCAATGTCGGCGAACGTTACGCGAAGTTTTACAAGGCCATCTGGGAAAAAGCCTCTAAAATCAATCCCGACGTCCGGGTCGGCGGCTATGCCTACATGAACTATGTATACGCCCCCCATCAGACCAAACTGAACAAAAACATCGTCATCGGTTTCGTCGACGACCTGCCGTTCCCCCGCACGAAAAAATATCAGCAACTGGTGGACGACGAAATTAAAGCCTGGGGCGAATCCGGCGCGTCCATCTACCTGCGCCCGAACTATTACCTCAGCAGTTACGCCATGCCGGAACTCTATTACAACCAGTATGCCCACGAGTTCAAGCTTGCCTGCCGCAACGGCATGATCGGGCTCGACGTTGACGGACCGAACAATTCCTGGGCGACCATCGGCTTGAACCTCTACGTGATGGGACGACTCGTGGTTCAGCCGGAAAAACCGGTCGACGAACTGGTCAATGAATATTGCGCCGCTTTCGGCAAAGCCGCCCCCGCCGTCCGCCGTTACCTCACCTACTGGGAAAAATACACGATGGACCACGCCGACGAATTCAACCGTATTCACGAGGAAGAAAGCGAACGGAAATGGTTCATTTACGGTTCCTACTATACGGCGGTGTCCCATCTGTTGTTCCCGGAAAAAGTCTTTGCTCCGGCGGCGCCGTTCCTCGACGAAGCCGAAAAGCTGGCCAAGGGCGATCCCATCGCCGAAAAACGGGTGCAATTCCTGCGTCAGGGATACGAACACGCCAAACTGTGTTCGCGCACTTCCGCGCTCTTCGCCGATTCGAAAAACGATAACATCGTCCGTCAAAAAGCCCTCTCCGAAGTCAAGGAATTCCGGAAAAACTTATTGCCGAACGTCGCCGACGTCGAGTTTTTCTCTTCCCGCAAAAACCGGCTGGAAGGCAATGCCTGGAAATTGATTGATGTGGACTTATCCAACGCCATCGCCCTGCCGGAAAAATGGCGGGTCAAAGCGGATTCCGCTGCCAACGGACGCAAGGAGGGCTATTTCAAACCCGACTGCGACGATAAAGACTGGAAAATGCTTTCGGCATGGGGTTTCCTCGAAGATCAAAGCCTCCTGGAGTATCACTTCGCCTGGTACCGTACGACGGTCAAGATCCCGGCTGAATACGCCTCGCGCAAGGTGATCCTGCGCCTTGGCGCCATTGATGAATCCGGCTGGGCCTGGGTCAACGGCAAACCGGATTCATCAATGGCGAACTGATCTACGACCGGGTTTTGAACCCGAACAGTTGGCGCACGCCGCAGGAATACGACATTACGGACGCCGTGAAATTCGGACAGGAAAACCAGATCACGGTCCTGGTGGAAAACACCATTGGCAAAGGCGGCCTCTGGCGTCCCTCCTACATTCGTTTTGAGAAATCCGGCACCGGCGAACAAATCAAACCGAACCTCCCCGCCCGTCGCGATTATGCCGAGAAAATCACCGGCGACGACGGCTCCTCCATCCTGAAGATGTCCGGTCGCCCGGAACGCGGCAAATCCAACGCCTGGGCGACCTCCGTCGCCCCCCTGCCCTGTCAGTCTCCCGCCGGCAAGACCTTCCGCCTGAAAGCGGACGTCAAAGCGGAAAACCTCGGCAAAGGGCAATTCTGGCTGGTCTTGCGCGAAATCAGCGCCACCGGGCAGACACTCACCTATGAGGGGTTCCAGATTCGGAAAGACTGCGACTGGACCGCACTGGAAAAAGATGTCCTGATCCGAAAAAACGCCGCCTCCATAGCGCTTTTCGCCGTCGGGCTCAACATGCCCGACGGCTCAACGGCCATGGTGAAAAACGTGACCGTTGAGGAAATGAAATAATACCGCGTTACTGCCCGAGGGCCGCCAGGGCCTTCGGGGCGGTTTCCGCCGGTTGGACTTTGTACCAGGTTTCGATGATCCGCCCGTCTTCGCCGATCAGGAACGACGAACGGAGAATGCCGAAGTATTTTTTGCCGTACATTGATTTTTCCGTCCACACGCCGTAAGCCTCCGCCACCGCGTGGTCTTCGTCGGCGAGCAGGGCGAAATTCAAACCGTATTTGTCGGCGAATTTTTTCTGTTTCGCCACCGGGTCGGGACTGATTCCGAGCACCGTCACGCCCGCCTGTTTCAGTTCGCCCCAGGCGTCGCGGAGCGAACAGGCCTGCGCGGTGCATCCGGGCGTATCGGCCTTTGGATAAAAATAAACCAGCACCTTGCTCCCCGCAAAGTCTTTCAACCCGACCGTCCTGCCCTCGTGATCAAGCAGTGTGAACGCAGGCGCTTCCGCATTTTTTTCGAGCTTCATGTTTCTTTCTCCTCTCTGCATGGTTTATGACCTGTAAACTGCCGAGTTCGGCCCCGTCCAGCATCTCGGAAATGACTTTGCATTTCACCCGGAGCAGGTAGAAGATCGGCAGATCCTCATCGCACAATGATTCGAAGTTCCCCTGCCCTTTGGACACGATCAAATCCGCGCCGCGCAGGGCTTCCAGAAATTCCGGACGCGACGAACGCAGCGACACCCCCGGCGCGCTGTCGCCGGTATCGATCATGGGAACAATATCCAGCCCGGACATTACCGCTTCGCGCGGCGTAACGTCGTTCAGCACCGGGCGGCCGCGAACGCCAAGCGTAATTTTGTCCCGATAACGCTCGATCAACAGGCGATCGAAAACAGCTTCACCGCAGTTGTCGGCGATATAGAAAATCGATTTGGCGTTGTCCATCGCGGTTTCCAGCTCGGCAATCGCCCGCGTATTGATCGGCATATCGAACACCTCAAGCAACCGGTCCCGGACCCCTTCCAACTTGAAATGACGGTCCGCGCCGATATCAATGATATTCCCCGCGATCACCAGCCGGATCAGCGCTTCGAACGAATGGTCCCGGCCCGCCAGCACTGCCCGCATTTCCGGCAGCAGGGCATGGGCGACCTCGGTCGAACGGTCCTTGATCTCCCGGTAGATGTCCATCGTCCCCATCACGTCGTAGATCACCCGGTGAAGCCGGGCGGCGTGTTCCGGCGGCGTCAGCGTATAGTCGATGTCGGTCAGATTGTTCAAGGCTCTGGTGATGATATGGTGGCGCAGTTCATCGTCGTCCGTAGCCAGTTGGCTCATGTGGACGATGTGCGAAACCACGCACGGAATACAGTCGTAGGCTAAGATCATGGCTTGCTCCCGATGGTAAATGAAAATTCGGCGGTATTGCCCTGAATCCCCGGCGTGTACAACGTTACGGCGGTAGCGGGCAACGCGGCAAAAACGCCTTCGGTTTCCGCTTTCATCCGATAACTCCAACTGGAAATGCCGATACCGGAATTTTTAATGTAAAAGCGGGTGGCGGTGTTGCGCGTTTCAATATATGTGCCGGGATAACCAGTGCTGTAGCCGCTGATCGGATCAAGCGGTTCCAGACCGGCGGGGCGGCGGTCTTCGATCATCAGGTAACGGAAATCATAAGCGGTATTCAGCGCAAGTTCGACTTCGACCAGGTCGCCGGGTTTCAGCGTATCGCCGGATTTCAGCGCCACCCGGCGGTACTGGTCGTCGCCCGCGGACTGAAGCCGCCAGTAAAAACGCTTCAGTTGCAAGTCCGTTCCCTGACTGGCGATCTTCCGGTCCTGATTATAACATTCCTGATTGACGGTGAAATAAAGCGGGCCCTCGCCGCTGCGCCGGAATTCCAGCGAATGACGGCGTTCGGACAATAATTTGCCGTCGACCCGGATCGTGCGCGGGGGCAGCATGATATTGCCGTCCAATGTCACTTTTTCGATGGTTTTGCCGTCAAGGCGGACTTCGGCATCGGCGGTGATTTTGCCGGGGGCGAGCGAAGCGAGATATTCGTTCAGCGCTTCGACGCAGGCGGTATTCTGACGCAAGGCGGTTTCCTCCAGCGAATGGCGGCGGTTCTCTTCGACATACTTGGCCAGACGCGGCAACACCGTGGATTTCGGTTCGGTACGCAGCAACAGCCGCAGGAACGCGGCATTTGCCTCAAGCTCGCTACCGGCGCCGAAACGCGGCAGACGTTCGCCCTCCGCCGCCAGCCGGGCCGTGAAATTCACCGGATTTCCGACCAGGAACTGTTTGAGGTTACGCAGGACCATCTGCTGTTGTTCGCCGGTACAACTCAATCCGAGCAAGGCCAGGTGATAAAGCGTCAGGCGATCGCGCCGCGCATAAACGAAATCGTTGAACTCGGCAATCCCCTTGCCGGAAACCGTGAGCGCATAATTGACCGAGGCGGCGATGTTCGGGTCCATTTTATCCCGGTCACGCCCGGCATAGGCCGCCAGCCACGCGACGCCCTGCTCATAGGACTTCGTGTCAATGTTGAAACCGGCCTTGGCGGCGGCGGCCAGCGCGGCCACGGCGTAGGCGGTGGTATCGGGCGAGGAGACCTCGTAATAACCGGAGAACCATCCCCAGCCGCCGTCCGGATTCTGATAATCGGACAGGTTTTTCAGAGTGTCGAGGACGATCCGGTTGAATTCGGTTTCGTCATAAACCATCGAATATTCGGGTGGAATCTTATGGATCAGCCCGGTTTCGATGTTGAAACGGACGAAGCGCCGGGCGGCAATCAGGGCTTGTAAGCGCCCAGCCAGCGCATACAGGTCGCGGCGCTCACTGCCGATCAGGCGCGGCAACAGTTCGACAATGGCGGAGGCGGGAGAAGTGGCCAGTTTGATTTCCACGGCGGCCGACCCCGGAGCGATGCGGTCCGGAAATTCAAGAGGAACGAAAATACTTTCGGTGTTGTCTGCGGCAATCAGTCCGGCAATGCTCCGCAACTGCGGAAGACCGTAATCAAGCACCGGTAATTTCTGTGTCAGGGCATCGCCGCGGCTCCCCGCCGCAACTTTGGCGAGAATGTCGGCGGTACCGGACTTCACGGCCTTGACGGCCCACGAGGCACGGACCTGCGCCCCGGTCATCGTCAAATTCTTCGACTGCGGATCAAGAACTTTTACCCGGTCGGCGGCGGCACTCAGCTCGGCCCGGATACTGTGCTCACCGGTGGAATTGTGGACGACCTCCATGATCCGTGCATGGTCGCCGTTCACCAGGAAACGCGGCATAATCAAACGGACGAAAAGGTCTTTTTTCGCGGTGAATCCGGTTTTTCCCTGTCCGACGGCGTTGGCGTCGTCAATTACCCATACGCGCCCCCGCCAGCGGGTGATATCGTCAGGCAGCGGAACCGGAATCGTACTTTCGCCGTTCTCATTGGTCAGCACGGCGCAACGCCAGACGGCGGAATCGCGGAAATTACTCCGCAATACGGCTTCCGCGGAATAATCGGCATTGCCCGGAGCAGCGTCCAGGGCCTTGTTCGCCGAGGCGTCGCGGGCAACTTCCAGACGCATTCCACCGGCACTTATGCCGAAAACGCCGAGACCGTCCTCCACTTCCGCCATATTAAAGAAATTGTTGTAATATTCAAGCGAACGGGTATTTCCCCAGAAAAGTTTGCGCACATCCGCGACATTGCTGCCGCCGTTGATGTATTCCAACGCTTCGTCGTAAACAGTGAGGGTAAATATGCCCTTCACCCCTTTGCCCTGCGCATCAGTGACTTTCAGGGACAACGAAGCTTCGCTGCCGGGTTCGAAAGACGGCTTGGCGGGGGCAAGTTCGACATTCAGTATTTTCCGGACCGGCGGAATCCGAAGTTCGCAGGTGGTCCGCGCCCGTTCGCCACCATGGATCATTTCGGCTTCGACGAAAATATTCGGCTGGTCCAGTTCGGTCAGCTTGACCTTGCGCACCGCCATGCCGTTCTCCAGCGCAATGAGCTCCGGCTGTCCTCCCCGGTCCAGACGTTCGAACCACAAAACCGTACCGTCCTTCACCCCGGAGGTGATCAGGAGTTCGGCGGTATCACCCGGCTGATAGAGCGCCCTGTCGGCATAAATCGTCAAAGGCCCGAACTGATAATCGACCTTTTCGCCTTCCTTGCCAAGCACCACGACATCGCGATACGCCTGTACCGATTCCGACTTGTCGCCCGCTTTTAACTGTACGCGAATGCGGTAAATCCCCGGATTGCCGAACTTAAACGGATGGTTCAAAATGCCGCCGTCGATTTTCAGGACGCCCCAATCCCGAAGGCGAGTTTCGATCGCTTTGCGTTCGGCATCGTAGGAAAGCGCGAACAACGCGATCTCGGCCTGCCCGGATGCCGGTTTCCGGGCGGCGTCGAACAGCATGATCGAAGCCGCCGCCTCCTCCCCGGCCCGGTAAAATCCTTTATTCATCTCGATTTCCGCACGATAAGGAGCCGCCGCCGCCAGTACGGATTTCGAGCCGCCGACCGAGCGCCGGGTGATGTCCGTCACTTCGGCCGTAATCTGGTAATAATAATCCTGTCCGGGCTCGACGGCCCGCCCACCCGCGGTATCCACGGTCAATTTAAAAGTCCCGTCCTCGCCCAGTTCGCCCATGCCGTTCATCAGCAGTTCGCCCTGCCCGCGCCACGGCGTCTCCGCCGCGTCGTCGTAAAGCCACGAGAAGTCACGATAGCGGAACAGCGGACGAAATGCCGGCAGGCGGCTAACCCGGTAATCGACCGTGCCGCGCACTGGCCCGCCAAAATAATATTCGCCCTTGACGGTCACTTCGAATTTTTCGCCGCCGGCCACGATTTCCTTTGACGGTGTGACCTGGACCTCGAATTCAGGTTTGCGGTACTCCTCCACCCTGAAATTGAGGGCCCGGCTCAGGTTTTCCGGCAGTCCCGCGCCTCTGAAAACGACCCGGATGCTGGCCCAGCCGAGTTCAACCTCGTCCGGGAGCTGAAAACTACCCCAGAGCATACCGGCGGAATCGGTCTTCAACGACTTTTTCCAGATTTCACTTCCCCGGGCCGTACTGACCGTAACCTCAGCCTCCTGTTCACTGTAAACCTTCGGCTTGTTTCCGGCCTGTTCCAGGTCACGAAGCCAGAACTGGAAATTGACGGTATCCCCCGGTTTGTACACCGGCTGGTTGGATATTCCGAAAATCTTCAGGTTCCGCCCTTCCTGCGGCACCGGGCGGGGCAGGTAAAAATACCGGAGCGCGATCGCATACGAGGATTTCCCGTTTTCATCCAGCACATGAATCACATAGGCGAAATGTTCGCGAAACTTCTCCCGCGGGATCACCACCATCCCCTGCGCATCGGTCCATACTTCAAATTCGTCGATCAGCCGCGAGACCGGTTTCCGGCTGCGATCGGTCATACAACCCCAAAACCTGATCTTCCGTCCCTTGACCGGTTTGCCGGTGGCGGCGTCCGCCACAAAACACATGACCGAATTCTTCAGTTCGCGCACTTCCAGCGTGTATTCGGACACGCAGACCAGTTCGCGAATCTCCTCGGCGCCGGCAATCACCCCGGTCAGCAGATAAATGCCGGGACGGGTCACCGGCAAAGTCATCTCCATCTTCTGCGGCCGGTATTCAGTCCCCGGCTCAAGCTTCACCATCCACTGATCAATCGTCGACCCGAGAAATTGATCTTTCTCCTCGGCCGTCATGATTTTCCTGAAACTCAGGAAGTCATGGAACGTATCCAGATATTTCTGCTCCCTCAACTCTTTTTCCGTCATTTCCAGAAAACGTTCGAGGGCAAACGGACGCAAGACCAAATCCACTTCCGGCGCATTGCGGTAGTTGAACGTCACCACCGGCTTTTTTCCCGCACCGAACGTGCGGATATATTCAAAACGGCCGGAATAACCGGTCAGCTCCTGATATTCGGCGGTCAGGCCCGGATCGGCGGCGTCGCCGTTGGCGGCAAGCCATTTTTTCAAAACCTCGACGGCGTCGCGGTAACGCTCCCGCGCACGGTAAATCCGGCACAGTTTGGCGAACGATTCGGGGTGGTTGAACGAATAAAGCGATTTGTAAATCAAGATCGGATTCTGGGCGTCCGGCAACGTAAAGCGCCGGTATCCGGTGGCCAGCATGGCGTAAAAGTCCCGGTCGCCGAGCGACACATTCGCGCCGTCGCCCCGCGAGTCCGGATAAAGCGCATTGCCGCAGAACTGCCCGGACAGGAAATCCGCCAGCCGCATTTTTACATTGTAAACATCGCCGGCCTCCTCGGCCTGCGCCAACGCCCAACGCCAGCGCTGACCATCATTCCCGGCGGATTCGAAATTCGCGGGCACCCGGTACAACACCGGGGAACCGTCCGGATTCACCGGCGGAGCACTGTATTCGGGACGGGCGGTGCCATACTCGGGCAGCCGCTCAATATCGGTCAACCGCTGCAAACGCCACGAATAGCCGTCGTTGCGCCCATCCAGGAGGACATCGGCCAGCGTCAGAAAAAACTCCGCCCGCTGGGCGCCGCTTAAATTTCCCAGCAATGGCTTCACCCCCAACAGCAATTGCAGCGCCCTCACCCGATCCCGTTCACTGCTGTAAACAATTCCGCCGCGGGCGGGGCCGCGCGTAAAAACGCCCCCTACCGTCTGCCCGTAACCCGGCAGTTGCGGGTTTAAAATCGAGGCGGCCAGCGCCAGCGCCGTCAACGGCTGTTTGCCGCCGGCGGCGGTCACTTCCGCCACGAAACTGTCATAATCCGCATAGAGTCCGACCTTAAGCAGTGCGCTCACGCCGTTTCGGAAATATTCCGCCCGCTTCGCATCGGATATGCCCGGCACAAGAGCCAGCTTGCGATAAATTTCGTAGGCGTCCCGGTAATTGCCCTCCTCGCTCAACGCGGCGGCGGTTGCGATGGCATCCGCAAATCCTGCGAAACATACCGACAGCACCGTCAAGACTATCATCCATATCGCCAGACTCCTGCTCTTCATGGCCATATGCCTCCTTATTCGGACAATATATCGACCCCATTGGCGTCGACGTGGCATTTGCGACGCATGGAGTTGAATTCTTTCAGCCACACGCCGTATTCGATTTCACAAACTTTAGTGCCGTCGCTCAGGACCGGATTCACATACGTCACCGGACACTTGGCCAACGCGGCGGCCAGCGACAGGTCGCCCCATTTCAGGAAACCGGGCACATGCAGGGCCATCGTGAAATATTCGGGCACATCGTTGCCGGTAAATTGATAGCTCAACGGAGCATCATTCAAAGTTACGCCGTCGATTTCACCGTACAGCGCCGCGCAGAGAAGCGCCGCCACCCCGGTTTCGCGATATCCGTACAACGAAATATTCTCCGCCTCGAACCAGATCCGCAACACCGAATTCACACAGTCAAGGTCGCGTACCCATTCCGCCATCAGACTGCGTCCCAGCCAGAGCAACCCGCGCGACAATTCATGAAAAGGATAGTGGGCTCCCTCTTCCTTGCGAATCGTCTGCCCGGTCCCCGACAAATCGACCAGCGCCACACAGAAGCCGTCTTTGATCGCCTGTTCCACCTTTGCGTCCGTAATCGCGTCCATGCCGGATGGATGGGCAAAAACCATATATTTGGCGGATTTCTTTACTTTCTTCACCAGCATCGGCAGCATTTTGCCGCAGGTCGTTTCGATGCATAGGCGTTCCCAGCCGTCCTGATCGCAATATTCATGCACCATCGGCTCCAGGGGCTGTTCCGCCCGCATGAGCAGGGCCAGTTCGTTGCGCTTGCGGTCCTCGCTGAATGAATTACGCTTCAAAAGCGCTTTGCGAAGCTCACCGCCGCATTCCCCGCAATATTCCGCGATGGTCTTGACCTTTTTGTCCCGCTTTCCTTTGGGAAACACCATCACATCTTCTTCAGGAAGCGTGCTCAACCCGGCGAAAGCCTTCGGCATACCGAGGCCCTTTCCTTTCAAATGCAGTTCGAACCATCCCAGCATCGTTTCCTGGATTTCAGGCCAGTAACCGTGCGGTTTGTTGAAAATTTGATAACTGAAATTGTCCTCCGCCTTCAACCGACGGAACACCTGTTCCGCCGGACAATAGGAGCGCAGCATCTCGGCAGGATAAAACGTGGGATTGCAGTCCTCCAGACAATTGCAGATTTTCAACGCCCGCGGCGCGGCCAACGCCAGCACCCCGGACTCCTCGGTAAAAGTCAACCCGTCCGGCAACAGCTCGCAAATGCAATTCACCCGCCCCACATACGACTCGAAACTCCCCACGCTGACCACCGGCACCGCGGCCTTGATCCGCTCGTCCAGGGCGGTCAGCCACATGGTCTGGTTGCCGCCGCCGCTGGCGCCGGTCGCCCCGATTTTTTTGGAGTTCACGATCTTCAGCGAGGCGAGCAAATCCACGCCGCGCATGTTGTCGACCACCTGGGCCCCCATCAAGGTTTCGCCGAGGTTCAACAGTGAAGCGCCAAGATTTGCCCCATGATATTCGTAATCGCCGTGACGGTTGGAACGCTCGCCCGCGCCCCAGGCATCCACCGACAGACAGACATAACCGTTCATGGCCAACAGATGACCGCGCTGCTGAACGCGTTCCGCCAGCCGTCCCTGCGCCCAGTGCCCGTGCATGTTGATGACGGCGGGGAATGGTCCGCGGCCTTTCGGCACATAGAGGTTTCCGGTCACATAAATACCGGGACGGCTCTGATAAGTGATTTTGCGAACGCTGTAATTTTTCATTTTGACGGAGCCGTGTTCTTTGTAATCAAGATCGAGCTTGGCGTCATAAACGGTGCCGAGACTGTTCCAGATTTTGCTCCGCAGTTCTTTGGCGTAATTTTTCCATAACGCGGGTTCGAGGACCGGCACCTGATTGACGGCAAAACGGCGTGCCGCTTCGAGTTTTAAACTGTTATATAGATAGTCATTGAGACTCTCAAACCATACTTTCGGACGTTTGCTCATATTCGTTCCTTTTTTCTTCATTAACTGCAAAACCCGATGAAATCCTGTTCTCAGATTACGATTTTCTGTAATTCGGATAATATAAAGCCGTTTTCGCCAAAATAAAAGCCGAAGCCGGATCATTTTTCATGGAAACGGAAAATAATTCTCCGAAAATCGAAAAATCCGCCGAATTGAATTTGATTTTTCCCAAAACCGTAGTAGTTTAAAAGCTGTCAATTTGCAGAAAACCCTCTGCGGAGAGATGGCCGAGTGGTCGAAGGCGCAGCATTGGAAATGCTGTGTAGGGGAAACTCTACCGTGGGTTCAAATCCCACTCTCTCCGCCATTTTCATTTCCACTCCCGGATTCTACGGGAAAAGTTAATCCCTGCGTTGTTTTGCCAAAAGGCCCTACTGTTGCGTCACTTACGCATTCTGAGCGGCTGTGCGTCCGGCACACTCAGAATCGCGTCGGCGCCTCTACTCCCGATGATTCCGCCGATAAATTCTGAGAATTCTGAGAATCCACGCCCTTGGCGAAAAACTAGTTAATGCCGATTCTGAGCTCAAAACGACCTCCAGCCGTAACGAGCGGTTCGAATCCCAACCGTTCCATTTTCAAAATGAGACATTTTTTGTCAAATCAAGTTACGCTCGCCGAAGTTTTGAGCTCAGCAAGTGTAACTTGATTTTGGGCTTATCCGCGACATAACGAGGGTTGGCATCCCGCACCGTGCCCATTTTAAAAAGCGTCACCCGGGCAAGTTAAGGTTGTAATTCTCTTATGATCAACAAGGATTGTCTTAACTTGAAACGCAAAAAGTGGTAGCGTTTGGAAAATGGAGTCCGAATGCAAATGCCATATCCGTAATTCTGAGAATTTCGCCTTTTCCCGAAGTCTAAAATCTGTCACTGTCGTGGTCATGTTTTCAGCACCGAGAACAATAACGGAATAAAAATTCCGGAATGTTGTGATGTGTTCTGCTCATTATTTTCTGAACCAGTCAGTTGATCTGCCAGTCCTTGTTGGCTTACCGCACCGCCTTGTCCTGGCTTCTTGAGAAAACATCAATGGGTTGCGTGCTGATCCATGATTAAGCATTGCAATATTGCATTCAAAAAGTCTATTCGCATACAGGAATCATTGCATGATTGCAATTTCTTCTGTTTCGAGTTCTATGCGTAAATCATTATCACGAATGTTATTAAAAAAACAATGCAGGCTTGGCATGATATATGCTTTACAAAAACAAAAACTTATAGTGGGAAATTATAAAATTGAAACTTGCAATTACCGAATGGAACGATCGAATTGCTCCGGTTTTTGATGTAACCGGGCAGGCGATAATTCTGGAGGTAAGCGATGACGGTATTGTTTGTGAAGAAAAAGTCGCCCTGCCGGACGGGTGTGCCCATGACAAAATCCTGTTTCTGCGGGAACTGGGCGTAGAACGGCTGATTTGCGGCGCGATTTCCCGTCATGCCGGAATGGAGGCGGAGATCGTCGGCATAAAAGTATATGGTTTTATCGCCGGAGATTATCGAGAAGTAATCGAAGCGTGGCGCAAGGGTCTTTTGTCGCGTGATCGGTATGCGATGCCGGGCTGCGGACGGCAAAAAAGGTGTCGGCGGCGGCAGCGAAACCATTTTCCCAATGATATGGAACAGGAAAAATAAAATAACCGCCGGGCGGGTCGAATTTCCGCCGGGCAACAGGGAGAGATTATGAAAATCGCAGTGACGACCAGTGGAAATGACCTTGACGGAAATCTGGATGCGCGGTTCGGACGAGCTCCGCGTTTCCTGATCGTCGATTCGGAAACCGGCGGTTTCGAGGTCATCGACAACGCGCAGAATTTGAATGCGCCCCAGGGGGCCGGAATTCAATCCGCCACCACCGTGGTCAACGCCGGAGTTCAGGTTTTGATCACCGGGCATTGCGGCCCCAAGGCGTTCCGGGTTCTGAAAGAGGCCGGAGTCCGGATTTTCAACACCGGAGCGAAAACGGTGAGAGAAGCGGTGGAACTTTACACCCGGGGAGAATTGGTCGAGGCGGCAAACGCCGATGTGGAAGGGCATTGGATGTAAATGCAGACGTATCCGGATTGCATCCCATGCCTGCTGCAGCAGGCGCTGAAGGCGACAAGGCTTTGTGGAATCAACGAATGCCGCGTTTTTCCAGTCATGAAACGAATTCTGAGGTGTATGGCCAATTTCGACCCCGATTTGTCGCCGCCGGAAATGGCCATGTACATTCACCGGATCATTCGCGGGGAGTGCGGAAATCCCGACCCCTACTCCGGGATGAAGCATCAGGCGATCGCCGCGGCGCTGGGTCACGAGAGCCGCATCAGGCAGATGATTATGGCTTCGGAAACGCCGTTCCGGGCCGCGGTGCGGTTTGCGCTGGTGGGGAATGTTCTGGATTTTGCCATATTTGACTGGAATCCGCAACGGCTCGAAGAGCAATTGGAGCTGGCGCTGCATCAGCCGCTTGACGAAACGGCGTTGACCCGGCTTGAAAAAGAGGTGGAGTCCGCGACGAAAATCATGGTGCTGGGGGACAACGCGGGCGAATCGGTTTTCGACAAGCTGCTGATCGAACAGCTCGGCCGCAAACAGGTGACATACGCGGTACGCGGCAATCCGACGATCAACGACGTCACCATGGCCGACGCCGTCGCCTCCGGGTTGAACAACACGGCCAAACTGCTGGGCAACGGTTCGGATGCGCCGGGAACTTTGCTGGAACGGGTTTCCGGGGAATTCCGGCGCGAGTTCGACTCCGCGGATCTGGTCATTGCCAAGGGACAGGGGAATTATGAATCGTTGAGCAATTCCGGTCGGCGGATTTTCTTTCTGACGCAGGTCAAGTGCCCCGTGATTGCCCGCGACCTGCAAAAGCGTATCGGCGATTGGGTTATCGCGGAAAGCAAAGCAACGGTCAATTCCCAATGCGGAGCGTAATAATGAAATCCAGTCAACCATATTCGATACATGTCATCGGCGATAAAATATTGAGAACTCCGGCGGCGCCGATTGTTGAAATAACCGATGAAATTCGGAACATGGCACAGCGGATGATTGCAACCATGTTTGCCTTTAACGGGATCGGGTTGGCGGCGCCGCAGGTCGGCATAAGCCTCAGGCTGGTGACCCTGGGGGTACCGGCCCGCGGCAATGGCAACACTCCCGGAGAGGCGGCGCTGTTGGCGCAGATGCCGCTGGTTTTGATCAATCCCCGCATCATTTCCCATTGTGAAGAAACCGCAATGCATGAAGAAGGCTGCTTGAGTGTTCCGAATATTTACGGTCATGTGGAACGTCCGTCCGTGGTTTTATTGGAAGCGCTGAAACTCGATGGTTCCCGATTGGTCATGGAATGCGGCGGATTGACGGCCTGCTGTATTCAGCATGAGATTGATCATCTGAACGGAGTTTTGTTTGTAAAAAAGGTCATTCCGGATGAACAGTATGAGATACGCCGCAAGGCGGATAAGTTGGAACAGCGGTACAGTGCGATGAATAATCATATTCGGATTAATCCCTGAAATTCGGAAAAAAAAGCAGGCAATGTGTAAATATGTGGAAATCAAAATACATCTTCGGTCCGGTTCCGTCGCGGCGGCTTGGCAGATCGCTGGGCATCGATCTGGTGCCGTATAAAACCTGTCCTTTCGATTGCATCTACTGTCAATTGGGGCGGACGACGACGAAAACCATGGAGCGCAAGGAGTATTTCCCGCTGGACGAAATCATCGGGGAAGTGGACCGGAAGCTGAAGGAGAACTGCGCGTTCGACTATATTACCCTGTCCGGTTCGGGCGAACCGACGCTTCATTCCCGAATCGGCGAATTGATTGAAGCGATCAAGAAACGTACCGCGAAACCGTTGGCGGTCATAACCAACGGGTCGCTGCTCTGGGACGGGGACGTTCGCTCCGCGTTGATGCCAGCCGATGTTGTGGTGCCCTCCCTGGATGCCGGAACGCAGGAGTATTTCGAAGCGGTGAACCGCCCCTGTCCGGGCTTGCGGCTGGATCGGGTGGTGGACGGGCTGGAAACGTTTTCGCGGGAATTCAAAGGGCAAATGTGGCTGGAGGTTTTTTTGCTGGGCGGGATGTTCGATCCCCGTTCACGCGCCCGGGAAATTGCGGAATTGACCAGGCGGATCCGTCCGACGCTGATTCAGTTGAACACGGTGGCGCGTCCACCCTGTGAAAGTTTCACCGCGCCGGTTCCCCGGGACGTGATGATGGAGCTTCCGCCATATTTTCCCGGCCCAGCCGAGGTGATTGCGGACTTCTCGGTCAAATGGAAAAACACGGTTCGCCCGGCAAACCGGGAGGAAATTCTCAATCTGCTGTCGCGCCGCCCCTGCAAAAGCAGGGATGTCGCGGCGAGCCTGGGGATTCACCACCTGGAAGTGCTGAAGGTTCTCGAAGAACTGGTGCGGGAGCGAATCCTCGCGGTTACGGAAGAGAACAGCGAGACTTTTTATGCGGTAATCACCCGGAACACAGAAGGGGAAAAATGAAAATAGCAGTAGCCTCCGGAAAAGGAGGAACCGGGAAAACCACCATCACGCTGGCGTTGGCGGAAGCCGCCGGGAAAGGGACGGAATTGCTCGATTGCGATGTCGAGGAACCGAATTGTCATTTGTTCATAAAGGCGGAATCGGCGAAGGAGCCGGTGACCGTCCCGAAACCGGTGGTCAATGAGCAGCTCTGCAACGGATGCCGTCAGTGCAGCGAAATCTGCCAGTTCAACGCCATCGCTGTATTGGGGAAGAAGGTTTTGTTGTTCAATGATTTGTGCCACGGATGCGGCGGTTGTGTCCGGGTCTGTCCGACCGGGGCGTTGACCGAGAATCCGTACCGGATTGGGGAAGCGGGAAGCTGCCGGGTGAATGATTTGACGCTGATCGACGGACGCCTGGCCATCGGACAGGCCATGTCGCCGCCGCTGATCCGCGCGGTCCAGGAACGCGCCGGAAAGAGCGCCGGGCATGTAATCATCGACAGTCCGCCGGGAACGTCGTGCCCGATGGTGGCGGCGGTCCGAGGGGCGGATTTTGTCGTTCTGGTCACGGAACCGACTCCGTTCGGTCTGTATGACCTGACTCTGGCGGTCGATGCCCTACGGCTGCTGGAGCTGCCGCTCGGAGTCGTCATCAACCGTTCCGACAGCGGAGACGACCGGGTGAAAGCATATTGCAAGGACGAAAAAATTCCGGTGCTGCTGGAAATTCCGAACCGGCGTGATGTCGCCGAGGCGTATTCCCGGGGAAAGACCCTCCTGGAAGCCGCGCCGGAGCTGAGGCCGGAATTCGAGCGGGTGCTCGAAACCATTGAAGCGGCGTTGTCGCAGGAGTCGGTAAAATGAAAGAATTGGTCATTATCAGCGGCAAAGGCGGTACCGGAAAAACCAGCCTGACCGCCTCGCTTGCCGGTCTGGCGGGGAACGCGGTCCTGGCCGATTGCGACGTGGACGCGGCGGATTTGCACTTGCTGCTCCACCCCGTCATCAAGGCGAAACACGAATTCATCAGCGGGCACGAGGCCGTAATCGACGCCCACCGCTGCCGGGGCTGCGGGGTTTGTCTCGATTTGTGCCGCTTCCGGGCGATCCGAATGGTCAACCGCGTCGCGCAAATCGACCCCTACTCTTGCGAAGGATGCAAGGTTTGCGTGGAGTTCTGCCCGGCGCGGGCGATCGACTTCCCCGAACGGTTTTGCGGCGAATGGTATGAATCGGAAACCGGTTACGGTTCCATGGTGCACGCGAAACTGGCTCCGGCCGCGGAGAATTCCGGCAAACTGGTGGCGCAGGTTCGCAAAGCCGCCAAGGAGCTTGCCGAACGGCGGGGCGTCGGGCTGATTTTGGTGGACGGTCCTCCGGGAATCGGGTGCCCGGTGATCGCCTCCGTCGGCGGCGCGTCGGCGGTGCTGGTGGTCACTGAACCGACGGTATCCGGGGAACACGACCTGGAACGGGTGCTGAAGCTGGCCGGGCACTTCGGAATTCCGGCGATGGTATGCGTCAACAAATGGGACCTGAACCGGGAAGCGACTGTGCGGATCGAAGACAACGCCGCAAAAGCGGGAGCGCAACCGGTCGGCCGGATCCCCTATGACAAGGTCTTTACCGAGGCCATGGTCAACGGGAAACTGGTGATCGATTACGCCCGGTCGGAGGCGGCGAAGAGTATCGTGGAAATCTGGGAGAAAATATGTCAGACGATGTGAACAATGGCGAACGGTCCGGCTGCGGCGGGGCCTGTTCGGAACAGGACGAGAAAAGAATGCTGTCGGAATGCCTGAATCGGATTCATCACAAAATTTTGGTGATGTCCGGCAAAGGAGGCGTCGGGAAAAGTACGGTGGCGGTGAACCTCGCGGTGGCGCTCTCCATGGCGGGGAAGAAAGTCGGGCTCCTTGATGTGGACATTCACGGGCCCAGCGTTCCGACGATGCTGAATCTGACCGAAGAACGGCTTGCGGCGAAGAACG
>CALABZ010000222.1 GCA_937888615.1 uncultured Lentisphaeria bacterium
GGCGGGGTTCATCCGAAAGAAGACGGCAAAGGGCTCTCGAAAAGCGGCGCGATCCAGACCGCTCCGCTGCTGGAGCGTTATCAGGTGATCGTGGCCCAGAATATCGGCGCCCCCCCGAAAGTGCTGGTCAAGGCCGGCGATGAAGTGAAAAAAGGCCAGTTGCTGGCGGAAGCGGGCGGTTTCGTTTCGGTACCGCTGCATTCGCCCACCAGCGGCAAGGTCGAAGGGCTGGTGGACATCCCGGGGCCGATGGGCGTGCCGACCCAGGCGATTTCGATCCTGGCCGACGGCAAGGATGAATGGGGTGAACTCCCACCGCCGATCGACTGGCAGAACGCCGATGCCGACACGCTGAAAAAGCGCATTCTGGAATGCGGCATCGTCGGCATGGGCGGAGCCGCGTTTCCGTCCCACGTCAAGCTCTCGCCGCCGCCGGATAAGAAAATCGACTACATGATCATCAACGGCGCCGAATGCGAACCCTACCTGACCGCCGACCATCGCTTAATGCTGGAAGAAACCGACAAAGTCCTGCTCGGCGCGGCGATCCTCGGCAGAGCCGCCGGAGTCAAGAATACGGTCATCGCCGTCGAAGTCAACAAGGCCGACGCCATTGATGCGCTGATCGCCAAAGCCGACAAATACGGCGTGGGCGTGGTCGGCATGAAAGTCCAATATCCGCAGGGTGCCGAAAAACAACTTATTTACGCCGTCACCGGACGCAAAGTCCCGACCGGCGGCCTCCCCGCCGACGTGGGCTGTATCGTCCAGAACGCCGGTACCGCGGCCGCCACCGCCGACGCCGTCACCGCCGGAATCCCGTTGATCGAGCGCGTGACCACCATCACCGGCGAACCGGTCGTGAACCCCGGCAACTGGCGGCTGAAACTGGGAACCCCGGTGGAAGAAGCGCTCAAGCTCGCAGGCGGCGTCAAACGCGAACCCGGCAAGTTGATTCTCGGCGGTCCGATGATGGGGTTCGCCCAGCGTTCGACCGGCGTCACCGTGATGAAAAACACCTCCGGAATTCTGCTGCTTGACAAAGCGAACATCTCCCAATATGATTCCTCGCCGTGCATCCGTTGCGGGCGCTGTGTGGAGGGTTGCGCGATGAACCTGCTGCCCGGTCCGTTGAGTTCCATGATCGAAGCGGAACAGTTCGAAGAAGCCTACAAGAATAACGTCATGGACTGCATCGAATGCGGCTCATGCGCGTTCGCCTGTCCGGCTCACCGCCCGATCGTCCAGCACATCCGCCGCGCCAAGGCGGAAATCCGCAACCGTCTGAACCGTAAAAAATAAGAGAAGATCATGAGCGAAGAATTTAAATCCGAATTAATGCTCCCGAAAGGCGAAGAACTGCTGTTAAGTTCCTCGCCGCATATTCACGATAAAGAAAATATTCAATCAATAATGCTGAAAGTGGTAGCGGCGCTGTTGCCCGCGGTCGCCGCCGGCATCTACTTTTTCGGCTGGAGTGCGCTGCTGGTCATCTTCTGGTGCGTGTTCTTCTGCATCACACTGGAAATGGTCTGGTGTTATTTCGCCGGCAAGCCGGTAAGCACGGTCCTGGACGGCAGTGCGCTGGTCACCGGACTGCTGCTCGGTCTGAACGTCTCGGTCGCCACCTCGTGGTGGGTCTGCCTGCTCGGCGGCGTACTGGCGATCTGGCTCGGCAAACAAGTATTCGGCGGACTCGGACAGAACCCGTTCAACCCCGCCGCCGTGGCCCGTGTCGGACTGCTGATCGCGCTTCCCAAGGAATTGACCACCTGGCTGCCGTCGCATGACATGACCGCCGCGCTCGGTTCCTACAGCAAAGTATTCTATACCACGCCTGACTTCACCAAAATTCAAGAAGCCGGGCACGTGATCGACGGCATGACCTGCGCCACCCCGCTCTCGCTGGCGCAGACTACCGAAAAAATATTGGGCCACAGCGAACAGGCCTTTAACAACTTCGCCCAGATCGCCAACCCCGAAGCCTACTGGCAATACTTCCTCGGCAACATGGGCGGCTGTATAGGCGAAACCTCCGCACTCGCCATCCTGATCGGCGGCGGCTTGCTTATCGCCATGAAGCTGATCCGCTGGCAGATTCCGGTATTTTATCTCGGTACAGTGGCGATTTTCACCGGAGTGCTGCATTATTTCTGTCCGGGGGTCACGCCGCCGCCGCTCTTTCACCTGCTGACCGGCGGGCTGATGCTGGCGGCATTTTTCATGGCTACCGACATGGTCACATCGCCGATTACCGGCAAAGGCGCGGCGCTCTTCGCGGTAATGCTGGGGATCATGACCTGCGTCATCCGTATCTGGGGCGGCTTCCCGGAAGGGGTCAGCTTCTCAATCCTGCTGATGAACGCGCTGGTGCCGCTGATCGAACGAATCGTCCGGCTTAAGCCTTTCGGCTACCGCAAACCCATCCCGGCGAAAGGAGCCTGATCATGAATTTCAACAAAGTTTCCAATATCGTGGCCCTCGGTTTGTTCCTGGCGCTCTTCTGCGGTGTGTCCGGCGTGGTCATGGCGTTTTTCGCCATCAAAACCGAAAAACCCATCGAACAGAAAAAACTCCAGAATACCCAGGGCTCCCTGGCCTCAATCCTGCCGGAGTTCGACAATAAACTCACCGACAACACCTTTACCGTCAAATCCGACGACGGTTATAACCTGAAATTCTACGGTGCGTTCCGCAACGGCAAACTGGTCGGCCTCGCTGTCGAAACCCTCTCCAAACGGGGCTACGGCGGCGAAATCGACGCCGTCATCTCGCTGAACCTCGACGGTTCGGTGCGGTCCATGACAGTGACCAAGCACAACGAAACCCCTGGCCTCGGCTCGGTGGTCTGCGAACGCAAGGAATCCAAAACCATCTTCAACCTGTTCGACGGCAAGAAAAAAGACGGCGGACTGCCGCCCAACCGTTATCTCGATTACTACAGCGGCAAAAAACAGCCCAAGGATGGCTGGGCAGTCGCCAAAGACGGCGGTGAAGCCGAATACATGACCGGCGCCACCATCAGCAGCCGCGCCATCGCGGACCTCGCAAACCGCGCCATCCGCACGTTCCGCGCCAACCAAAAGCCGATCATCGACGGAGTCAGCAAAAAAGGAGGGGCCGACAAATGAGCCTGTTCAAAGATTTCAGCAAAGGCATCTGGAAAGAAAACCCGGTTCTGGTCCTGCTGTTGGGCATGTGCCCGACCCTGGCGGTCACGTCAAACGCCGTCAACGGCCTCGGCATGGGCATCGCCACCACCTGTGTGCTCGTCTGCAGCAATACCGTTATTTCACTGTTAAAAACAGTGGTCCCGGCCAAAATCCGCATCCCCTGCTACATCGTGGTCATCGCCACCTTCGTCAGCGTAGTGGACCGCTGTATGCAGGCCTACGCCCCCAGTTCGCTTTATAACGCGCTCGGGATATTCATTCCGCTGATCGTGGTAAACTGCATCGTGCTGGGACGGGCGGAAGCGTTCGCCTCCAAATGCTCGGTGATCCGTTCGGTCGCGGACGGGCTCGGCATGGGGCTCGGTTTCACACTGGCGCTGGTACTGCTGGGCGGAACCCGCGAATTCCTGACCAGCGGTTCGCTGTTTGAAGTGAAGATCATTACCGCGTGGAGCGTGGATTTCCTGCTGCCCGCCAGCGCCCCCGGCGCATTCATTATCATGGGATGCTTCCTGGCGCTGAAGAACTACTTTAACATCCGCCGCGCGGTCAAAAAGGGCGAAGTCTACATTCCTCCGCAGGGATTGAGCTGCCGCAACTGCCGACTCTGCAAGCTGGGTGACGATTAATCCGCATCGCCCGGACGGGCAATAATCAGGAAACGGGCGGCGAGAAATTGACATTCTCGTCGGCCGTTTTCAATTCTTCACAGTCGTTCCAGCCGAGCAATTTCAGGCAATGGACCGTTTCTTCGACCAGAATTTCCGGCGCGGACGCGGCGGCGGTGACGCCGATGCAGCCGCCCCGCGGCAGGGCTTTCAAGTCGATTTCCAGCGGGTTGTTGATCAACTGCGCGTGAACTCCACTGCGCGCGGCGATTTCCAGCAGGCGTTTGGAATTGGAGCTTTTCGGCGAACCGATTACCAGAATAAAATCGCATACTCCGCACAGGGCACGGATCGCCTGCTGGCGGTTGCGCGTGGCGTAACAGATGCCGCCACCCGCTTCAATGTCCGGGAAACGTTGTTCCAGCGCCGCAATGACCGGCGCAATTTCATCGGCGCAAAGCGTGGTCTGGCTGAGCCAGACCGGACGGTTCAACGGCGGCAGCGCCGCCGCGTCGGCGGTATTTTCCACGATATACGGGGGGCGGTCGAGCTGTCCGCACGTGCCGGTGATTTCCGGGTGCCCCCGGTGCCCGATCAACACCACGTCATGCCCCTGCGCCTGGCTGGTGCGGGCGCTGTGATGGATTTTTTTCACCAGCGGACAGGTGGCGTCGATCACTTTCAAACCGCGTGCGGCGGCGGCTTCCTCGATTTCCCGGCCTACGCCGTGGGCGCTGAACACAAGGGTTACGCCGTCCGGCACGTCGGCCAGATCGTCGACAAAGACGACGCCGCGTTCACGCAGGGAGTGGACCACATAATCATTGTGAACGATCTCGTGGAACACGTAAATCGGCGCCCCCTGACGCGCCAGCACCTGTTCCACCGCGTTCAAAGCCCGCCGGACCCCGGCGCAGAAACCGCGCGGGGAGGCCAGAATGATTTTTCCGGTCGCATTCATCCGCCGCCGTTCAGAGTTGTTTACAACGGAAACCGTCCGGGGAGTCCTCAACCACCCAGCCGAGTTCTTTCAGCCGGTCGCGGATGGCGTCGGCGGTGGCGAAGTCTTTGTTTTTGCGGGCTTCGCGGCGTTTTTCGGCCAGTTCGAGAACTTCGGGGGGAACCGTTTCCTCTTTCACCGCGTCGATGTTGAAAAGAGCCAGCACGGTATCGAATTTGCGGTAAACATCGAGAACGGCGACCGCGGCGGCTTTGGTCAGTTCGCCCTGGTCGAGCAGACGGTTGACATCGCGCTGAAGCGCGAACACCACGGCGAAGGCTTCCGAAACATTCAGGTCTTCGGCCAGGGCGGCGGCAAAATCGTCTTCCGTCTTGGCGAGCATGTCCAGTGTACAGGTGCAGACGCCGCCCTCCCCATCGACCTGTTTCAGCCGCAGGAAGAAGTCGGCAAAACGCTTCAACTGCATTTTGGCCTGTTCACAGGCATCGAACGTGAAATTGAGTTTTTTGCGGTAATGAGCGCTCAGCAGTACCCAACGCATTTCATTGCCGGTGAAGCCTTTTTCCAACAGTTGGCGGAGGGTGAAAAAGTTGCCGGCGGACTTGGACATTTTTTCGCCGTTGACGACCAGATGGTCGCAGTGCAGCCAGTAGTTGACGTAACGGCAGCCGTTGGCGGATTCGCTCTGCGCGATTTCGTCCTCGTGGTGCGGAAACATGTTGTCGATGCCGCCGGTGTGGATGTCAAAGGTTTTGCCGAGGTATTTCATACTCATGGCGCTGCATTCGATGTGCCAGCCGGGGCGGCCATTTCCCCACGGGCTGTCCCACCAGACGTCGCCGTCGTTTTCGTCCCACGCTTTCCAGAGGGCGAAGTCGGCCACGGAATCCTTGGCGTATTCGTCGGTTTTGATACGGACTCCGGCACGCTGATTTTCCATATCGATGCGGGCGAGTTTGCCGTATTCGGGAAACTTGGTGATCGAGAAATAAATTGATTTATCCTCGGCCTGATACGCATAACCCTTGTCAATCAGGGTCTGGACGAGCTCAATCATTTCCGGTATGTGGTCGGTGGCGGCAGGATAATATTCGGCGGGATCAATGTGAAGGGTTTTCAAGTCTTCGAAAAACGCCTTTTTGTAAATGGCGGTGAAATCGTTCAGCGACATCGAATTCTTGCGGGAATCGCGGATGGTCTTGTCGTCCACGTCGGTCAGGTTCATGACCTGCGTGACTTTGTAACCGAAAAATTTGAGGGTACGCCGCAACAGGTCTTCGAACACATAGGCACGGAAGTTGCCGATATGGGCGTAGTTGTAAACCGTCGGCCCGCAGGTGTACATCCTGGCCTCGCCCTCACTTACCGGCTTGAACTCCTCCTGGATACGCCCCAGCGTGTTGAAAAACTTGATCTCTTTCATAAATTTTTATATCCTTTATATATCTGTATTATAATCAATCAACGCGAAAACACCACCGTCCGCCGCCCGGTCGTGATGATCCGGTGCTCCAAATGCGCCCTCACCGCCCGGCTCAGAACCCGTTTTTCGATGCCGCTGCCGATGTGCTTGAGCTCGGCGGGGTCGGCCTCGTGGGTGATGCGCTCGACGTCCTGTTCGATGATCGGCCCCTCGTCCAGTTCGACAGTGGCATAATGGGCGGTGGCCCCAATCATTTTCACGCCACGCTCCCAGGCACGCTGGTAGGGGTTCCCCCCCTGAAACGCGGGCAGAAACGCATGGTGGATATTGATGATCCGCCGCGGATAGCGGCTGATGAAATCGTTGGAAAGCACCTGCATGTAGCGCGCCAGCACCACCAGGTCGATGTGATGCCGCCCAAGGAGTTCGAGCACCTGCGCTTCCTGCGCGCCCTTGTCCCCGTTGACGATGGGACAACAGAAGAAAGGAACCCGGAATTTGTCGGCCACATGTTCGAGGTCGGAATGATTGCTGATGATCAGCGGAATTTCGCAGGGCAGGTCGCCCTCCTGGGCCTGGGTCAACAGGTCATAGAGGCAATGCGAGGTCTTGGAAACCAGCACCGCCACCCGTTGAGGCTGGTCCAGATAATAGACCGAGTACGACAACCCGTATTCGGCGCTGAACGCGGCGAATCCTTCCTCCAACTGCTTGTGGGTCATTTCCATATCGCTCAGGTCGAGCCGGATGCGCATATAATACTGCCCCTCGCAAATATCCGTATACTGCTGGCAATGCAGAATATTGAATCCGTTCCGGTAAAAAAACGTGGTAATCCCGGACACCAGCCCTTTGCGGTCCGGCGACTGGATCAGAAAAACAGCCTGTTTCATCTTTTTTCCAAAAATTAAAATTATATTTTAAATGATCGCGGTAATATATCGCCGAAACCGAATTTATGCAAACATACTCCGGAAATCGGTTGAAAATCGAAACAAGTGGGAGTAATTTTAGCAGAAACACGAGAAGAAATATGGATTTCATGAACGGATTACTGCTGTTGACCCTATTTTGCGTGGGGATAACCGTGCTGACCGGCGGGCTTCTGGTTTTCTCGCTGCGCCGCAGACTGCCGCGCCGTACGCTGGCGCTCTTGTCCGCCCTGGTGGTACTGTTGGCGGCGGGCGCCGCCGGCCTGCCCGAAGACGTCGCCCGCGCCGCGATGTTCTTCTTGTCGCCCGACAATGGTTTTGTGACCGGACAGATGCTGTACGTGTGTGGCGGCACCACACTCGGCGTCGCCCCAATCTGATTGATCCGTCACGTCATGGCCGCGAAAACGCACCAC
>CALABZ010000223.1 GCA_937888615.1 uncultured Lentisphaeria bacterium
TTGGACAATTGAGCAAGAAAACCGGAATCCACTACCAGGGTCGACTCCATTTTGCCGCCTTTTGACGGTTCTACGTTATTCTTGTTTTCGCTGAGTGCGAGGGAATCGAACAGCATTTTGCGCTGTGATTTAAGGGATTCCAACTTAAGCTGCTCATTGGCAAGACGACTCTGAAGGTACACCTGGTCAAGTTCGGAACGCAGGGACGGATTCATGGAAATCATCTGCCGGAGAAGGGCGAACTGATAAGTCGTGATATATTCGAGGGCAGAGGTGATATCCTCGAGAAATTCGCCGGAAGGAAGCGCCAGACGCCGTTTATTCTGCAACGTATAAAGTCTGCTGATCATTCCGTCCAGTTGGGCAAGATGATAATGGAACCGATCCAATGCAATCATCCGGCTCTGGGCGATGTCTTCCGTAACCACTTTTCCCAGTTCGGGAGCAATATTGATGGAAGGCAATTTATCGGCCTCGAGGGCACTGTAGATCCGGAACCAGGTCTGCATGACATCATTCAATATTTTTGCGGACAGAAGGGGAGAAATATCCGAATTATCCAAGATAATCCGATACGTCGAGCGGTCGAGCGCGGCCAAAGCCACTTGATATTCTTCTTCAATCCGGCTGATGTCGGCAACATTCAAATTGCGTTTCTCAAGCTTTGACGCCAATTCAGCATCCAAGAGTATCCGCCGATAGGAAAAATTAATGACGGACAGTTTTTTCTGAAAATCATCAAAGCTGATGATATCTTCCAATTTATTGTTCTTATAAACTTCTTTCAGAACAGGGGGACTGATAATATCCAAACGGCTGAACCGTTTCCCATTCGGGTAAACGAGTTCATCATCCTTGCCTTGTTTCGGCAATAATATTTTTATTTCCTGTCCGATATAATTCCGCCCCGGAAGCCAGAAATACAACAGGAAACCGGCCAGACAAAAAATGGTGAAACTTAGAAATGCGAATAAAGCAAGTCGCCATTTATATTTTTTGATGAAAGCAAAAAATACCTGAAAATTGAAAATAAATTCTTGAGATTTTTTAGTAGACTGTATGATAATTATACTTGCGAAAATACTGAATACGATAACTCCGGAAATATTGAAAGAACAGGGGGGGGGTAGACTAGGGCTTGTTCTGCGAAGAAATAATATTCACAGGATCGTCTTTCAGGTCTTTTTCGGAGATACCGAAATGCAGAACCTGAATATTGGTTTTGTGACAGAACCCCATCAGTAAATCCATCTCATGTTCTCGAACCGAATCAATGGTGATGACGACCTTATCGAAAGGGAATTTCTCATATATCTGCATAATTTGTTCAACGCCGCCAAGCACTTTAAAACCATAAACGCGCAATCCATGCAGGACCGAATCGTCATCCATGATTCCAACAACCGATACCGGTTGTTCCGTGCGGTGGGCACAATAAATATAATTGACATAGATACGGCATTTCAGCCCGCCTCCGTAAATCAATATCCGTTCCAGCGGCGCGAAAACGCCATACTGAAAACGCATTTTACGGAACCAAAAACTTTCGCCGTAGTGCAGCAGAAAACGTTCCAGCGAAATCAAGGTGGTGTTCAGAAGAATAAAAACCAGGCAGCCGCTGAAAAAACAACGGTCCCCGATTTTATAGTCCACTTTCAACGAATCCAACTGGAAGATATAGACGAAAAAACAGGAAATGATGGACCCCATAATAATTGCCAATGCCAAATGCCAGTAGCTGCTGAGCCCGGCCCGCAACCAGTAAATCCGGTAAACCTGCGAAAACAACAATACCAATGCAACCGGAACGAACATATAAAGGCAAAGGATAAAATCCTGGAAATGACCGGTCCAGCTCATGCTGACCACCGTATATGAAATGCCGATCATGAAAAAATCGATGAACGGATGAATCATATTGACCAGAATCCCCTTGCGTGGTTTCGAGAAGCCGCGCTGGAACAGAATGGCAGAGTCGATGAGCTCGACCACGGCAAACTGGCGAATCATGACAAGAACCGCAATCAGCAAAGTGACATAGGCTATCACCGGAGCCGAATCGCCCAGCGCCAGCAGCAACAGGGCAATTCCCCCGAATATACACCCGATCAAATACATGGTGAATGCCGTTTGAGTCTGGTTCTTATTTTTCCGGTAAAGCCGGTGATGCAAATGGTCCTGATCGCCGTCCATAATGCCACCCGCACCCGGATTCAGCAGTTTGCGGGCGCTGCGGCGCCAGATCGCCAGCACCACGTCGAACAAAGGTACGCCGATCGCCAGCACTGGCAGCAAAAGCGAAGTCACCGTCACCACTTTATCCACTGTGGATAAACCGGTAATAGCGAAAACCAACCCCAGGAAGGTACTGCCGGTATCACCGAGAAAGATTTTGGCCGGATAAAAATTATAGCGCAGGAATCCCAGGCAGGCCGCCGCCAGAATCAACATACACATGGCCTCGCTCCGATGCCCCCCGATCAACAGAAACCAGACCGCCATGCAGACCGATGACACAATGCCCAACCCGGAAGCCAGCCCGTCCAGGCCATCGATCAGGTTGAACGCATTGATGATGATGATAACCCACCCCAATAGCGCGCCGAAAGTCAAAAACGGAGGCACAGCCCACCCTAAAATCGTGATATGATGGGGCACATACATCCAGACGATCATCACCACCAGAATTTGGGCGAGAAGCTTGATCCATGATTTTACATTGAAGCGGTCATCGATAATGCCGATGATTGCCAGAACCAGCCCCGGCCAGAAAAAACGCCAGAAAATGCCGCTTGAAGCCACCCCCGGATGCCCGATGATATACAACGCAAGAATAATGAAGAATGAGCCAATGACCGCAATACCGCCGCCGCGGGGTACAATCACGTTATGAATATGACGCCCTCCCGGCTTGTCGATAAACCCCAGCCGCGGCAGGATGATCAGACAGAGGTATGTAAGAACCATCGACAGCGAAAGCGCCAACCCGGGATATACCAGCAGGCTTGAATACTGACTAAAAAATTTTACCAAAATCAACCGGCTCCCATTTCGCCTGAGCCATGGTTTCAATTGACATAATCATTTCAAAATCAACCAGTCTCAAATATACAATAAACTTTGGACAGATAATGTAAACCGCTTTATCGCGAAAATCAAGTCTTTCTTCCTTTTTTTCCGGGAAACTCCCATCTATCCGTAACGCCTCCGTTATTATTGCGCCGGGGGGCGTCGCATCAGGCGAATTCCGGGGTCGTGGACGCGGGAAGCTCCTTTCCCATGTCGATATAATGTTTCTGAATAGCCCTGGCGCGTTCGGCAATGTTGGTCAGGTGGTCGGCCACTTTTTCGAGTTCGCCGATCAGCTCAATGTAGATAACCCCGACAATGGTATCGCAATAACCGAGCCGCAGCCGTTCGATGTGGGCGGCTTCCAGTTCAACGGCAAGGCGATTGATTTCATCTTCATGGACAAGGGCCTTGTCGACATAGTCGAGATTACTGGACTCCAATGCCCCGATAACGTCCTGGGCCAGGTCACTGAGATGGCCGTACATCAGCATAAGGTCATTGCGCCCCTGCACCGAAAGGTTGCCGGCGGCGTCATGCAGCCGGGTCGTCAGCGTCAGGATATTGGCGGTATGATCGGCGATGCGTTCGGCGTCGTTGGTGCAGTGCATCAATTGAGGGATCAGCTCCGACTGGGGCTCGGTCAGTTCGCGGCGGGTGATCTGGACCAGATATTCGGTAATTTCCATCTGCATTTCGTCTATAGAATCCTCGCGCCGGGCCAGGTCGCTGAATTTGCTCTCGTCGATGTTGGATTCCATGAACTGCTCGTTGACCGCCTGATCCACCATGCTCCAGGAATTCTTGACCATCCGGCAAAGGGCGCGCACGGTCTGTTCAAGTGCAATCGGCGGCGTATCGAGCAGGTATGGTTCGAGATATTTATATTTGACCTTGCCGGATTTGGCCGGGATCAGCCATTCACAGAAATGCGCGATCCTGGTAATAAACGGCACCAGCAGTATCGCGGTGATGACATTGAACATAGTATGGGCGTTGGCGATATGGCGAGGCAGATTTTGCGGAATCGCAGAAAACGCGTTGCCTGGTGTAATATAATCGACCAATGCGAAGAAAATCGGCTTGCCCATGCTTCCAGTCGGCAGGTAAAAAGAAATCAAAACGATCGTCGCTCCGCTGACATTGAAAATGGTATGGGCGATCGCGGCCTGCTTCCCGATGCGGTTGGTGGGAATCGCCGCCAGCAGCGCGGTAATCGTCGTCCCGATGTTCGAACCGAGGATCAGCGGAACCGCCGTATAGAGGTTCAGAAGTCCGCTCGCGCCGAGCGCAAGGATAATACCGGTGACCGCCGAACTGCTCTGGATGATGACCGTGACCACCATACCGATCCCGATCGCGCCGAGCGTAGCCAGAAACGGCATTCGCCCATCCACTGGCGCACAGTCGAATGAACCGAAAAAATGGATGAAGGCGGGGAAATCGGAAATCAGTTTCAGCGAACCGCTCATCAGCGTCATCCCGAAAAAGAGGAAACCGAAGCCGAGGATGGTCTCGCCCCATCCCAGCATGTAACGGTGCGAAATGAACATGATCAACAGCCCGATAATGATCGCCGGCATCGCCACCCCGGCAATATTGAATGAAATAATCTGGGCCGTAATCGTCGTCCCGATGTTCGCCCCGAAAATAATTCCGATGGACTGCACCAGGTTCAACAGCCCGGCGTTAATGAAACCGATGACCATGACCGTGCTGGCGCTGGACGACTGGATAACCGCCGTCACCAGCGCTCCCGCCACCAGTCCGACATAACGGTTGCTGGAGAAAAAATGCAGGATACTGCGCATACGGTCGCCGGCGGCTTTGTGAAGCCCGTCGCTCATCATTTTCATGCCGAAAACAAATACGGCCAGACCGCCCAGGGTATTGATAACCAGAGTCAGGACGTTAAAACCAAGCTCGGAAACAACAATCCCGCGGGTGAAAAATTTACTGCCGCCGGTGTCGGCGATTTCCACATTGATATTGTAACGACCGGTTTTATCGCCGAGGCGCAGGTACGTGCGGGCCTCGCCGTCACTGTCGGTCACAGCCGATGTCCGGGTCAGCACGCCATTGTCTTTCGGCGAAGGCGCAGACGCGATCTTGAAATAAACCGGCACTCCGGTGGCAGGACGACCGTTCTCTCCCACCAATTTGACCACCAGCGGTTCGGGAATCACTTCACCGGCATGATATTCCTGCCCGGCGCCGCGAATTTCAACCCCGGTGATGAACCGCACGGTAATCGCCCGGTCGGGGGCATCCGCGGGAATCACCCGCAAGTATTGATCGCCGACGCGTCTGCCGGCGGTGACGTTGACCCGCACCAGCCCCCCGGCGTCTGTCATTCCCTCCGTTTCGGAAAGCAGCAGGTCCGAACCGTCCTGCAACTGAAACAACACTTTGCCGCCTTCTACCGGCGGGCGTCCGGCGTCCCCGCCGAGCCATCCTTTTTCCGGTTTGCCGGCCAATTCCACATACAACGGCTTGGCAAAAGGCTTACCCGGCAGGGCGCACTGTTCGGCTCCCTGGAAAATGTGTACTTTATCGATTTGGGGCTTTTCTTTTTTGCCGCATCCGGTCATAAACACCAACACGGCGAGAGCAAGCGGGAAGAGACTGTATCGAACGATCATAGCTTTACTTATTATTATTGTTATTATTCTGTTCAAGACCTGTCAGATGTCAAATGATAAAAATATCACCATCCGGTCTACACGGCAATGAGCCATCGGTATTTCTAACAAAATCCTAACAAATGCCAAACAAATGCCGGTAATGACCAAAACCGCGTTGAAATGGGATTTTTCCACTGGTAATTTATCCAAAACAGGCTATAATTATCTCTGTGAATCGTAATGAAATCATGAGGCATTGTTATATGATTAGAAAAATATGGATGTCTGCGGCCGCCGCCGGGCTGTTCGCCCTTGCGGCCGGTTGTACGTCGGAATTCAGTCGCCTGCAGAAACAAGCCGACCTCGGCGATCAGAACAGCCAGGCCGAGCTTGGCATGTCCTATGTCATCGGCGGAATTACCCCGGTCAATTACGGAATGGCAACGGCATGGCTGAAGCTTTCGGCGCAACTGAGCAATCCGGTGGCCATTTATTTCAACGGTTATATCCTGGACAAAGGGCTGGGCGACCAAATACCGAATCCGGAACAGGCCAAGGTCCTCTATGAACGAGCTTTCGCGATTCTTTCCCGTTCCAATATCAACGGCCAGCTGTCCCGGATGTACGTCCTCGGACTTCAATGCTATTACGGCAGGGGAACCGCCCGGGACATTCCCCGGGCACAGCGTCTTTTCCTGGCCTGTTACCGGGGGGATTACCTGCCGGCCGGTATCGAACTCGGCAAAATGTATTACTCCGGCGATGGCGTCGAGCGCGACCTGGCACAAGCCAGGAGCTACTTTTTCCGAGCCGCCGAAAAGGACTATCCGGAAGCCGAATATTATCTCGCCCGTATCTATTCCGCTGAAAAGAACGACCATCTGGCCAACAAACAGTTGACCTATGCCGTCGAAGCGAATTACCCCCCCGCCCAGTACGAAATGGCCGACCAGATCGAAAAATCCCTCGGCAAAGTGGATGAACAGGCCAAAAAACTTTATTTTCTGTCCGCGGACAACGGCTGTGCCAAGGCCCAGTTCAAGGTTTCCCAGATCCTCGCGTCCGAGCCGAATCTCGCCGCCGTCTATCTGCGTCAGGCGGTCGAACGCTCATACCCGCCGGCCATGCTCGAGCTGGCCCAGCAGTTGAGTCGGGCCAAAGACCCCGAACCGGTCAAAGCCCTGATCCTTTACGACCTGGCGGGCAAACTCAACACGCCGGGCATCCAGTCCTCCATCGAACTCCTGGACACCAAAACCGGCATGTACCTGCCGGTGAAATTCACCTGGTATGACTGCGGTTCCGGCGCCGACTTCATCATCACCGACACTCCGATCCGCCGGACCGTGACCGGCTATCTGGCCGGAATCCGTGAAGGCAGCCGCACCACCTTCGAGGAAGAGCTCAAGCATAACTACAAGGGATTTTATATGGGACTCGACTGGTATACGATGCATGAATTCACGATGCCTCCCTCCTGGATTTCGCTGATTTTCAAGGCCGCCCATAAATCGGAACAGGATCAGCCCGGTTTCTGGCTGAATTACGGTATCTGCGCCATTCAGGCCGGACAGGGCGAAACCGTCATGTACGCCGCCGCCAAAATGCGCGAAACCGTCACCAAAATCGGCAACGCCGCCGATGCCAGGCTCTTTATCGAACTGGCCAATTTGATGAAAACCGCCGGACTGGTGATGATCGGACAGGAAGACGAAGCCTATAATTTCCTCTATGTCGAAGGACGCCTCGAAAACGCCGCCAACCCGTATCTCGTCAACTGCCTGAACAAATGGTTGCGCCCCGCCCTGAAAAACCCCAATAAATTCTCGGTGGCCACCGGCATCCCGGAAAACGCCCTCGGCTCCTACATGGCATATCCCCGCGAACCCTTTTACGACTTCGAGCTCGGACAGGAAGTCACTACCCGGATCATGATCGATCAGCCTGCGGTGAAAGCACAATGACCATTTCCACCAAAGAACTCATCGCACAAGCCGCCGACGCCAAGACCAGTCTGGAAGTGATTTTCACCCAGATCACTGGCGGCAAGCGTCATTTCCTCGACATTTACCGCCGCGACTTCATCGAACTCTACGACGCCGCACTGAAAGAGATTATCAATGACCTGCGAACTCTTGAACAAGACCCCGTATCCGCCGAACGACTCCGCCGAGCCATATCGCCCGAAGCCGATTCCATTGATTACATCAACGAAATCTGCCGCCGCTGCGGTACTGCCGCATTTTCCGCCCTCCTGGAAAACGCCATTTCCGACGCGTTCAACGCGGGCGGATTGCTGGGGCGGCTCCGTTCGTCGCGCGAACTGAACGCCGGCGACCGTTTCGCCGTCACCCACGCCGAGCGGCTCTGCACCGG
>CALABZ010000224.1 GCA_937888615.1 uncultured Lentisphaeria bacterium
ACGCTTCCGACAAGGAATGGCTGGCAATCCTGAAACGAACTGAACTGTTGAGCCGGGTTCGGCTTGAAGGTTTCTATATGGAAAACAGCGAAAACAAGGAGATTTCGTAGATGAATTTCGAAGCCAGGTATGAGGTGGTGGTGACAGGCGGAGGCATTGCCGGAGTGGCGGCGGCACTGCAGGCGGCGCGTTCCGGCAAAAAAACTGTTCTCGTGGAAAAGACTGTCCTTCTGGGCGGATTGGCCACTACCGGCCTGGTTTATATTTATCTGCCGCTTTGCGACGGAAACGGACATCAGGTGACTTTCGGCATTTGTGAGGAACTGATTCGCCTGAGTCTGAAATACGGTCCCGGTGAAATTCCCGCGAGCTGGAAAACCGGGTCGGATCTGACGGAGGTAAAACGCTATCGCTGCATTTTCTCGCCGGCGGCGTTCATGCTGGCACTGGATGAGGTATTGGAAGAGGCCGGAGTCGACATCTGGCTGGATTCGCTGGTTTGCGGCGTGGAGAAGGATGCGGAAAATCACTTGACCGGCATCATCATCGAGAACAAAAGCGGACGCGGCATGATCCATGGCAGTCGTTTCATTGACGCCAGCGGGGATTGCGAGGTGGCCCGCAGGGGCGGTGCGCCCTGTTCGGCCAGCGAGAATTTTCTCTCGGTCTGGGCGTTGCAGTACCACAAGGATGCGGCGGCGTTGTCGCCCGGGGTTGGCATGTATGTCGGGGGCTGCTCGGCGGGAGGAGATCCGCTCGACGCGGAAACGATCGCCCGACGCGGTTTGTCTGAAAGCGATTTGAAAATCGAGCCCGGCATTTCGGGCCGCAAGGTGACGGATTTTGTTCTGAACGGGCGGCGTCTTCTGCGCGAACACTATCGGCGGGCGCATGAGGAGAGGGGATTCGACCGCAATAATCTTTATGCGTTGAAATTGCCCGCGATGGCGCAATTCCGCAAAGTTTATTGTATCGACGGTGCTTATATATTGCAGCCGGGAGAGAATCAGAAGTGCTTCGAGGATTCGATCGGCATGGTGGGGGATTGGCGCAAGGCGGGTCCGGTCTGGGAAATTCCGTACCGTACGCTCTATCCGAAAGACGGTCCGCTCGGATTGCTGGCGGCGGGGCGCTGTACGTCTGCGTGCGGCGACGCCTGGGAAATCACCCGGGTGATTCCGACTGCGGCGATGACTGGGCAGGTGGCCGGATTGGCGGCGGCGATGTCGCTGGACGCCGGAGTTGATCCTTCCGGGCTTGATGTACAGAATCTTCGGCGGGAACTGCGGAATCTTGGATTCAAACTGCATTTGCCGGAGGCGGGACTGGAATACGCCTGACCTGGCGGCGTGCTGAACTCCTGGGAAATTTCGGAGAGGGAAGTCCTTTTCGGCGTTTTTTACAATTTTTTCTCAAAAAAACGGCATTTCTTGCGTTGTAAGTATTGCGTTGGATGGTATTTGAGGTATATTAGGCGGTGAACGGCATTGTCGCCAATAATTATTCAACAAAGGGGAATTTTACATGGGTAAGACAAAAACCGAAAAAGCCGCACCGGCGAAGAAAGCCGCCGCACCGGTAAAGAAAGCCGCACCGGCGAAAAAAGCCGCTGCCGCACCGGCGAAAAAGGCTGCTCCGGCGAAAAAAGCTGTCCCGGCGAAAAAGTCCAGCGCGGTAAAAGCCGCTGTCGCCAAGGCTGAAGCCACTGTAAAGAAAGAAGTTAAGAAAGTCGCATCCGTCGCGAAAAAAGTTGTGGAAAAAGTCGTCGCACCGAAGAAAGCCGCCGCACCGGTAAAGAAAGCCGCACCGGCGAAGAAAGCCGCTGCCGCACCGGTAAAGAAAGCCGCCGCACCTGCAAAGAAAGCCGCTGCCGCACCGGCGAAGAAAGCTGCCGCACCTGCAAAGAAAGCCGCTGCCGCACCGGCGAAGAAAGCTGCCGCATCTGCGAAAAAAGCCGCACCGGTAAAGAAGGCCGCTAAAGCCGATATCGGTTTGATCGGGATCGCTGTAATGGGCGAAAACCTGGTGCTGAATATGGAAAGCAAAGGTTTCAAAGTTGCCGTATTCAACCGTACCGTTGCGAAAGTTGACAACTTCCTCAATGGCCGCGGCAAGGGTAAGAACTTCGTTGGCTGTCATTCGATCCAGGAACTGGTGGACAATCTGGAAAAACCGCGCAAGATCATGTTGATGGTCAAAGCCGGCAAGCCGGTGGATGAATTCATCGACCTGTTGATTCCGTACCTGGACAAGGGCGATATCATTATCGACGGCGGCAACAGCCATTTCCCGGACACGATTCGCCGTACCGCGTACCTCGAAGACAAAGGATTGCTGTTCATCGGCACCGGCGTTTCGGGCGGTGAAGAAGGCGCTCTGCTCGGTCCCTCCATCATGCCCGGCGGATCGCCGAAGGCATGGCCGGCTGTGAAACCGATTTTCCAGGCGATTTCCGCCAAGGTTGCCGACGGCAGCGCGTGTTGTGAATGGGTCGGCGACAACGGCGCCGGACATTACGTGAAAATGGTTCACAACGGCATCGAATACGGCGACATGGAAATGATCTGCGAAGCCTATACGCTGATGAAGAATATGCTCGGCATGAAAGCCGCCGAAATGCAGAAGGTGTTCTCCACCTGGAACAAGGCGGAACTGGACAGCTATCTGATCGAAATTACCGCCAATATCCTGAAGGAAACCGACCCGGAAACCAAGAAGCCGGTCGTCGATGTCATCCTTGATACCGCCGGCCAGAAAGGCACCGGCAAATGGACCAGCCAGAGTGCGTTGGACCTCGGCGCTCCCTCTCCGACGATCGCGGAAGCGGTGTTTGCCCGTTGCGTGTCGGCGATTAAGGAAGAGCGCGTGGCGGCTTCCAAAGTTTTGAAAGGCCCCAAGGTCGCCAAACTGAGCGCCGCGGCCAAGAAAGACATGGTGGAAAAGATCCGCCAGGCCCTGTATGCCTCCAAAATCTGTTCCTACGCACAGGGATTCCAATTGCTGAAACTGGCGGCCGCGGAATACGGCTGGACGCTGAATTACGGCGAAATCGCGCTGATGTGGCGCGGCGGCTGTATTATCCGGGCCAAGTTCCTGGGCGATATCAAGGCTGCGTTCGACAAAGATCCGAAGCTGGCAAATCTGCTGTTGGCCGATTTCTTCCGCAAGGCGATCGAAAAGTGCCAGACCGCCTGGCGCGAAGTAGTGGCCGCCGCCGCGATCAACGGTATTCCGGTACCGGCGTTTTCGAGCGCGCTCTGCTACTACGATTCGTATCGTTCGGAAGTGTTGCCGGCGAATCTGCTGCAGGCCCAGCGCGACTATTTCGGCGCCCATACTTATGAGCGCGTGGACAAGAAGCGCGGCGAATTCTTCCATTATGAATGGACGGAAAACAGCGGTTCGACCACGTCGAGCACGTACAATGCGTAAAATAATCTGAATTCGGACTTGTTTTAGTCCGGTTTTTGCGTTATTTTTTACCCTGTCGGAAAACCGGCAGGGTATTTTTTATTTTAAGGATCTACGGAAATGAAGATTTGGATGAAATCGGTATTGGGCGCATTGCTGCTGGTGGGATTGTGCGGCTGCTCGCTGTTTCGGGAGTACGAGGAATATGAATCGGACATTACGCTGGACCAACTGCAGGCGTTGATGAGCCGGAGCAGCGACCCGACCGGATTGTACCATCATGCCCATTCCTATGTGCAGAAACAGATATCGCGGGTGATCGGAATCTTCTGGGACGACGAATATGTGGTGGAGGTCAAGTTCAAACGGCCGGGTTCGTGGCGTACCATTACCTACGAGGACAACCAGCCCATGAGCGGTGTTTTTTATAACGGACAGCAGGCCTGGCTGGTGGATTACCACAGCAAGATCAAAAAAGAATTGACCGGAAAACAGTTGGAGCGGATTCGGAATATGCTGAAACTGCTGCAGCCGGACAGCACGTTTTCCAGCACGTTTGAAAAGGTTCGGCTGTCACAGGTGCGGATCGGCGGTGTCGAATATTACAAAGTGGTCGGGAGCAATCCGGACCAGGAGCCGATTACGATTTATGTGGGGAAGTATTCCGGTTTGCCGAAACGGCTGGTGACGCGCGAGAAGGTCGGCGGGATGACGGTGGATTACCAGGCGGTGATGGATTCGTATGCAATGTATGACCATGTGGTTATCGCCGACCAGAGTACCGTGACCGTGGACGCGAGTACTCAGATATTCCGGGTGGTGCAGTATCGGCTGAATGTCGAGATTGATGATTCCGAATTCCTGCCGCCGTCGTTTTAACGCCGCTTATGTTGTTCAAGATCATAGTCGTCGGGAAAATGAAGGACCGGGCATTGGAGGCCCATGTCAAGACTTATATGACCCGGCTGTCGCCGTACGCGAAAATCGAAATCGTCGAATTGCGCGACAGCAACCCGGAAAATGAGGGTGTTAAAATCCTTGAGCAGCTTGAAAATGAAAAAGGATTCGTCATTGTGCTGAGTGAGGAAGGAGTGGAGATGACCTCGACGGAATTTTCCGCGAAACTCATGGGGCTTGACCGTAAGGCGGTGCTGGTGATCGGCGGACCGTATGGATTGGCGGACGGGGTGAAGAAACGGGCGGATCTGCTGCTGGCGCTTTCCAGAATGACTTTTACGCACGAGATGGCCCGGTATTTTCTGTTCGAGCAGCTTTACCGGGCGATAATGATCGGCAAAGGCAAAAATTATCATAATTAGGCCTGGGCGGGTTGTTTTTTATCCGACCTGTAATATATTTAGTGATCAAGTAGATAACGGCAAGGAGTGTACCGGATGAAACAGAGATTGTTGCTGCTGATTGCGGTGTTTTTCGGGATTATGGCGTTTGTATTGAATTACTTTCAGATCAATGCCGAGCGCAGGAAAATCCAGAACAGCACTGAAGAGGTGATCCTGATCAAGATGAACAAAGCCAAAGCCAGCGGGCAGGTGATCGATGTCGGTGATATTACCCAGGAGAAAATCAGCCGTCCGCGCGGGCTGAGAACGATGGACCGCGATATTCCGTGGAACATGCGGGCCCGGATCATTGGCCGCAAGCTCGATCTCTCCAAGGAAAAAGGTGAACTTCTGCAATGGTCCGACATCAGTCAGGCTTACGGACGGGCGGCGGGGCTTGCCGGGAAAATCCAGAAAAATTACCGCGCCATTTCCATCTCGGTGGACACCATATCATCGTTGAACAATCTGATTAAGCCGGAGGACAATGTGGATGTCATCGGCACTTTTCGTTTTCCCGAAATGCGTGGAGACAACAGCCTTGACACCCTGACGCTGACGATCCTCCAGAACGTTCGGGTGCTGGCCACCGGGGCGCAGTGGAATACCAATTACGGCATGGCCGGCAATGAAAGCGTTCGCGGCGGCTACAGTACGGTGACGCTCGAACTCAGCCCGAAAGAAGCGGAGATGATCGTTTTCGCCAGCCAGAAGGGCAAATTGACGCTGAGCTTGAGAAATTCCGAGGAATCAAGCTTTACGAGCAACCTCCAGAGCGTGAACTTCAAGTATCTGGAGCAGAATATTCCGAAATATAACGAAGAACGCGAAACCCTCCAGCACCGATGATGTTTGAAATTGTCATAAGTCAGCCCGGACAGGGCGATGCGTTGGGAAAACTGGCCCCGGGCTCCTATATCGTCGGGTCCGATCCGCAGTCGCATATCCAACTGGACCTGCCGGAAGTCTCGGCCCGTCACGCCCAATTCATTGTCCGTGACAACGTCTTGTATGTGATTGACCTGAACAGCAGCAACGGCACCTACGTGGACGGTTCGCTGCTGATTCCGAATACGCCCGCCGAAACGCATCCCGGTTCGGTCATCAAGATCGGCCGGTTGAATATCATGGCAAGGGGACCGGTAATGGATGCCGCGCCCGCGCCCGCTCCCGTTTCTCCCGCCGCTTCTTCCGCAAGTCCGCCACAGGCGTCCTCGGCGGGGGAATTTATCACCCCCAAGCGTGAAAAAGTACCGAAATTGACGATTTCCGGGGTGCCGGACGTCGCCCGCCCGGTGATTCAGGAGATTAAGCGCCACGCCCATGCGGAGCTGTTGAAACGGTTGAACCTGAAAAAAATGGTGCTTTCCGGCATTGATGAAAAGGCGCTGGAGGAACGCGCCAAAATAACGATCCGGGAAGTATTGAGCGAGTTGTCGATCCCGTTGCCTACCGGGGTATCCTCCGAAATGCTTGAGCGCGAAATGATTCAGGAAGCGATCGGGCTCGGCCCGCTTGACTATATGATCGAACGCGACGACATTACCGAAATCATGGTGAACGGTCCGAATCAGGTGTTCGTGGAAATGAAAGGGGTGCTTTACCGTACCGATACCGCGTTTGCGGACAACGCCCAGGTAATGGCGGCGATCGAACGGATCGTGTCGCCCCTCGGTCGCCGCATTGACGAAAGTTCGCCGATGGTGGACGCCCGATTGCCCGATGGTTCCCGTGTGAACGCGATTATTCCGCCGCTGTCGCTGGTCGGCCCCTCCATCACGATTCGTAAATTTTCCAAGAATCCCTATCAGGTGTCGGACCTGATTAACTTCGGGTCTTTAACCGCCGAAATGGCGCAGTTCCTGGAGGCCGCGGTGCTCGTTCGCAAAAATATCGTGATTTCCGGGGGGACCGGTTCCGGTAAAACCACTTTGCTGAATGTGCTGAGTTCCTTCCTGCCGAACCGCGAGCGTATCGTGACCGTGGAAGACGCCGCCGAATTGCAACTGAACCAGGAGCATGTGGTGCGGCTGGAGTCGCGTCCGCCGAACATCGAAGGGCGCGGCGAAATCACCATCCGCGACCTGGTCCGCAACTCCCTGCGTATGCGCCCCGACCGGATCGTGGTGGGGGAATGCCGTGGCGGCGAGGCGCTGGACATGCTTCAGGCGATGAACACCGGGCATGACGGCTCGTTGACGACGATTCACGCCAATACGCCGCGCGACTGTCTTTCCCGCCTTGAGACGTTGGTGTTGATGGCCGGGTTCGACCTGCCGTTGCGGGCGATCCGCGAACAGATCACCTCGGCGATTTGTCTGGTGGTACAGGTGAGCCGCCAGCGTGACGGTTCACGCAAAATCACCAATATCAGCGAAATCACCAAGATGGAAGGTGAGGTTATTACGATGCAGGATATTTTCGTCTTTACCCAGACCGGCTGGGATGAGGATAACCGGATCGTCGGCTATTATGAGCCGACCGGGAATATCCCGTCTTTCATGGATGAAATCGAACGGGCCAAGATCGATTTGAATATTTCCATATTCGACCCGAAAAAATACCATAGGAAGAAATAATCATGATGTCACTGTTGGGAAATGTATATGTGCCCTCGATTTGCGCAGGGCTGTGTGCGGCTTCGTCGACGCTGGTGATCGTGGATTTTGTTGTATTCGCCAGTATGCGCTACCGCGAGCGTTATCTGCAGGAGGCTTCGGTGGAGCTGGACGATGTGCTGCTCAGTATGCCGGCGAGCAAGGTTTTTGACCTGACGCTGGCGGTCAGCGGCCTTTGCGGGTTCCTGACGATTCTGCTGATGGCGTCTTTTTCGGATAATTTCACCTGGCTGCGGGGGCTGGTGTTGGGGGCGGTGGTCGCACTGGTCACGTTTCCGCTTCCGCGTTTCGGGCTGCGCATTCTTCGCAAGCAGCGGCTGAAGAAATTCAACGAGCAGTTGGAAGATGCGCTCAACTCAATGAGCAGCGCACTGAAAGCCGGATTCAGCATCAATCAGGCGATCGAAGCGATTGCCAACGAGAATCGTCCTCCGATTTCGTTTGAATTCCGGCTGCTGGTACAGGAAATCCGTCTGGGCGTGCCGCTGGAACAGGCGCTCGACAATCTCGGCAACCGCATGAAAAGCGTTGACTTCGAGCTGGTGAATACCGCAATCGTGACCGCACGGCAGACCGGGGGCGAACTGACCATGATTTTTGAGCGTCTGGCCTCGGTGATTCGCGAACGTGCCCGGATCAACAACAAAATCAATGCCATGACGTCGCAGGGACGGCTCCAGACGATCATCATCAGTCTGGTGCCGCTGGTTTTGCTGTTTGCGTTGTCCAAGGTCATGCCGGAAACGATGAGCGCCTTTTTCAACAGTTGGATCGGGATCGCCGCCATGCTGGTGTCCGCTACCCTGACGGTATGCGGTTGTCTGATGATCCACAAAATTATTAACATCGATATCTGATACGGAGGAACAGGTCTTTATGAACGGATTCATAACAATCGCGGCCGCAATCTCCGCTGGAATATGCGTGGGAATTCTGGTATGGCTGTTTCTTTATGCGTTTTCCCGAATTGAGATGGAGCGGAACCTGGAAGAAGACGTGGTGGTGAGATTGCCGCTGCTGGTCAAGATTTTTTTGCCGTTTGTGCCGAATGTCCGCTTTGTCGTGCGCGGCAACTCGCTTGAAGCGATGGTCCGGCAGTCCGAGGATGCTTTGACGATGGCCGGATTCGGGCAGCAGATCAGCGGCGAGGATTTCGTCGCGGTAAGGATGTTGATGTTCATGATGGGAACGCTTTTGATGTTTGCGCTGTTTTTCGGCGGTCACGCGATTATGGGGTTTCTGATTTGGGTCATGTTCTACATTTATCCGGGGGCGTGGCTTCGCGGCGCGGTGAAGAAGCGTCACATGGAGATCATGAAAGCGCTGCCGAACGTGCTGGACCTGCTTTCGCTGTCGGTGGAGGCGGGCAAGGATTTCCTGAACTCCCTGCGCGATATCATGGCGCGTCGTCAGACCGATGCGCTGGGCGAGGAATTGAGCCGGACCCTGAAAGAGATTCAACTCGGCAAAAAGCGCGTGGTGGCGTTGCGCGATCTCGTCAACCGGGTGAAACAGTCCGATTTGACATCGGTGATGAATGCGATTATCCAGGCGGACGAGCTCGGGGTAAGCATTGGCAATCTGCTGCGCATTCAGAGCGACCTGTTGCGGAACAAACGGTTTACCCGGGCTGAAAAACTGGCCGGGGAGGCTCCGGTGAAAATGCTTTTCCCGATGGCGCTGTTTATTTTTCCGGCGGTGCTGATTATCCTGATGACGCCGATCATCATGCAGGCGAGTCAGATGTTTTAGGGTGAAGCGGATGATCGTGAATTTGACCAAAATGCGTTGTTTGGCCCGTGAGCCATTGTACGCGATATCGTGGGGGACGCGCCTGCGCGGCATGATCGGACGGCGGTTTGTCGGATTCGACGCGATGGTTTTCAGCCGTTGCCGCTCGATTCACACCATGTTCATGATGATGCCGATCGACGTGATATTCGTGGATCGCGAGAACACGGTTTGTTCGATGTACCGGGAACTGGCGCCGTGGTTGCCGGTGGTTTACTGCCGCAGGGCGCTGACGACGGTGGAGCTGCCGGCGGGAGCGCTGGACCGGTCCGGAACCGAGATTGGCGACAAAGTTGATTTGAACAGTGAGCTTACTGGTGATATAATACAGGAATTACAGAAGAAAGGTTTTGATGTAAGAGGTGCATACCATTACAAAGAGCATGGCAAATGAAAATTTATCTGTTAAATGGAGCTGATTCCGGCCTCAGTTTCGAGCTGGATAAGGATACCGTGAAGTTGGGGCGGGAGCTGGATAATGACGTCAGCTTCACTACCGGCGGGGTGTCGCGCTATCATGCGGAGCTGCAGCGGACGGACAAAGGCGTCTGGCTGGTGTCGGACCTGGAAAGTACCAACGGCACCAAGGTGAACGGCCGGTTGATCCAGCGCCCGCACGTGCTGGAAGAGGGGGACGTGATTTCCCTGGGCGACCAGAATATCCGTTTCGGCGAAAAGAAAGACCTGGCCCGGGATGTGGCCGAAGTGATTCGCAGCAGCTCGGAATTGGAGGGTTCTTCCCCGAAGGTGATTTTTCATACGACGCCGCCGTCGAACACCGGCGAGGGGCCGGTCACACCGGTTATCTCGATCAAACCGGCCGATCCGACCGTGGTGATGACGGAAAAAACATCGGTACCCGAGCCGGAAAAAACAGATTTATCGATTTTTGAAAATAAAAACCTGAACCTTTTCCAGAAAAAAAAGAAGACCGACTCCGGCCATAAGGACGGAGAGGAGAAAAAGCCGCGGCGTTTGAGCTCGACATTGCTTTTTTACACCAGTATTGTGGCCTTGATTGCCTGTTTCGCGGCGGGTTTCCATTATTTCAACCGCGAACTGGATAAGCCGAAGGGCAATGACTCGGACAAGGCGAAAGTCAAGCCTCCTTTTATGCTCAGTTACGTCAAGGAAAGCATTGAAGGCAATAATATTTTCCGCTTTTCGCTGGATATTAACGCCGGGAACGCGATTTTCTGCGTCGACGACCTGAAATCGAAGCGTCATTATGTGAAAAACGTCGGGCAGATTGAGTTGCAATACCTCGAATCGCTGCAGAAGGATATTCGCAATACCGACTTTTTCAAACTGGACTCCGAATATATCGGCGCGCCGTCCCAGGCCGGCACCAGCGAACGGCGATTGCTGATCGCCTGTGACTCCAAAATGAACGAAGTGCTGGTGAAAGACACCTATGCCCCCAATTCATTTGAGGAAATAACGCAGTCGATTGATGCGTTTGCCGCTCATTACAGCCTGTACACAATTGCGATGACGGTGGAAGAAATCATGAAAATCGCCCGGCAGGACTTCAATAATGCCGAAGATTTGTTTCGTAACCGCGATGCCAACCCGACCAATCTGCTGAAGTCGATCGGCCTTTATAAGCTGGTGGTCGAAAACCTCGATCCGTTCCAACCGAAACCCGAAATATGGGATCGCGCCCGCAAGCGCGAGCAGGAGGCTGAGGCGATCCGTAAGAAGATGGAGGACGATCTGAACTTCGAATTCATCCGGTGCGTTAAATTAAAAGATTATGAAGGTGCCAAGAAAGTTGTCGATGATATAATTGAGATCCTGCCGAGGGACAGTGCCGGGTACGGCAAGGCCATTGAGAAGAAGCTCGAACTTGAACGCCGGATTCGCGCGCAGAGGAAAAGGTGAAAGAAATGAAGAAATCATTTTATTATGCATGGATCGCGGCGGCGGGTATTTTGTTCGGGCTGACGACCGGCTGCGAAAAGAAGGCGGAACCGGTTCAGGGATCGTTGACGATCACCTCGGAGCCTGCCGGCGCGATGGTGGTTATGAATGGCCGGGAACTGGGGAAAACGCCGTTCACCTCGGGCGCTTCCGGCGGCAACTATCTGTTGTCGGTCAGGATGCCCGGGCATGAAGTCCGTTGGCTGAATTTGAATCTGGAACTGGGCGAACAGGCGGAAAGACATGTCAAACTGAAACCCATTACCGGCAAAGTGATGATTGAAACCGATCCGTCGGGCGCCAAAGTGATGATCAAAGGCGAGCTGAAAGGGGTTACGCCGCTGATCCTGAAAGACTTGCCGCTTGGCGACTATGAGGCGATGCTCGACAAGAGCGGTTTCGAGCCGAAACCGGTCGCCTGGAAGATCGTGGACGCCCGTCCCCAGGAAATTGCGGTCCCGATGGCCAGCAATATCGGGATTCTGGTGGTCAATTCCAACCCCAACCGCGTGTCCGTGTACCTGAATGACAAGCTGGTGGGACGCACCACTTACCGGACCAATCTGGAAGCGGGGCAGTACCGTTTGAAGCTTTCCGCCCCCGGCTATGCCGATATTACCCGCAACATACTGGTGGAGAAAAACAAAACCCTGACCGAGGACGTCGTCCTGTCGGAATTGCCGGGATCGCTGGAGGTGATTACGGTGCCGGCGAAGGCGGAAGTGCTGCTTGACGGCAAGTCCTGCGGCGTCTCTCCGGTGAAGCTCGACGCCGTCAAGGCCGGAACTTATACCGTGACGATCAGCAAGGACAGTTTCGATACCGTAACCCGTCAAGTTGAAATCGGGCGCGGCGCCCGGCAGGTGATCGAACTGAATATGACGAAGAATACCAGCGGAATCGACCTGGTGGTGAACCCGCCCGGCGTAACGGTGTATCTGGACGGCAAAGTAATCGGCGTTACCGAGAAAGGGGAAAATGAAAATTTGTCGAAAACCATTTCGCTTCGCGACTTGAACGCCGGAGAATACACATTGGTTTTTGCCCACAAGCGCGCCAAACCGGACAGTATTACCCGCAAGGTTACGCTGAAAAAAGGCGAAATCACCCGGCTTCGTCCGATTACGATGTGGGTGGCGAACGCCGAAATGAAAATCAAAGGCAACACTCCGCAGATGATTCAGATCCTGACCGAGGACGCCAGTACGATTTACTACAGTCCAGACCCCGGAGTCCGGGTGCCGATCGAACGCTCGAAAGTTGAATATGTAAAGAGGCTGGATGACGACAAAACCGCAAAGTGAGTCCGGCAGGAAATCGGAACATCGGATTTGGACGTTGTTCGCTGTATTTTTCAAAATATCAACCGTTTCTGTCGGTGGGGGGCTGGCCATGCTGCCGCTGATCAGTCGCGAATTTGTCGAGAAACGCAACTGGATGACCGATGAAGAGATGGTAGACGTTGTGGCTGTCATGCAGTCGATGCCGGGCATTATCGCCGTCAATATGGGAATACTGGTCGGTTATCGGACGGTTGGCGTATGGGGCGCGGTCAGTGCCGCGTTCGGGGTGGCGATTCCGCCGTTTGTTGTTATTACCGTGGTGGCGGCTTTTATCAGTTTTTTCAAGGACAACCGGCAGTTGGCGCATGTGTTCCTCGGGATTCGGGCGGCGGTCTGCGCGCTGATCCTGGTTTCGGTGATCAAACTGGCGAAGCCGATTTTGAAAGACAAACTGGCGCTGGGGATTGCGCTGATTGCATTTGTCGGCCTGGTTTTTTTCAATTTCAACGCTATCTGGATGATCATCGCGGGGGGCGTGTTCGGCCTCGGTCTTGGCCTTTATCAGTTCCTTTACTTCAAGTCGAAGATCGAAAACGGGAAGCATGAGGACGGCGAATGACGCAAATTCTTTACCTCTATTATCTTTTTGTCAAGATCGGGGCATTCACATTTGGCGGCGGCTATGCCATGATTCCGCTTTTTCAGGACGAACTGGTGGTTCGTCATCAATATTTGAACGGGGAAGAATTTTCCGGACTGATCGCTCTGGCGCAGATTACGCCCGGCCCGATCGGGCTGAATGCCGCCACTTACATCGGCTATCAGCAGGCGGGCATGTGGGGGGCGCTGGCCGCGACGCTGGGGGTGATGACGCCATCATTTATTATCGTGATGCTGGCGGCGATCTTTCTGTCGAAATTTCGCGACAATCTCTGGCTGCAGAATGCGCTTGGCGGAATTCGTCCGGTGGTGCTAGGGCTGATTGGAGCCGCGGTCATATTTTTTGCCGAAAATTCGGTTTTTTCCGGCCCGCTGGAAAACCTGCTGCACCACACCGGGGAAAAATTCGGCATCTGTTGGCAGGGACTGCTGATCTTCGCCCTGATTCTGGTGATCGAGCTGAAATGGAAAGTCAATCAGGTGTGGCTGTTGCTTGGCGCCGGGGTGTTGGGGCTGGTTCTGATGCAAATCTGATTGTAAAATCCGCGCACTTGTGGTATATTACTTTTTGAAAGAAATAACAGGAGCATGAATATTATGTCGGTTGATATCAATGAAATTAAGTCTGTCATGCACAGGATGGGCGGCAAGGCCCTGAATGCCTCCCGAGTCCTGGCTACCTTGAAGCCCGAAGAGAAAAATACGATTCTCCATAAAATGGCCGACGCTATCGACCGTTTGGAGCCGGAAATAATCGCCGCCAATGAACAGGATTTGAAGGCCGGTCGCGAAGCCGGGCTCTCCGTCGCCATGCTGGACCGCTTGCGCCTCGACGCCAAACGGGTTCGCGAAATGTCCGACGGCCTCCGCTCCGTGGCGAGTCTCGCCGATCCGGTTGGTCGGGTGCTTAGCGAAGTCGTTCGTCCGAACGGCCTGAAAATCCGTAAAATATCGGTCCCGCTCGGCGTGATCGGCATTATTTACGAGTCCCGTCCCAATGTGACGGTGGACTCGGCCGGATTGTGCCTGAAAGCGGGCAACGCGGTTATTCTGCGCGGCGGTTCCGAGGCGTTCAACTCGAACATGATCCTGGCCGATTGCATGAACAAAGCCGGTATTGCCGCCGGGCTGCCGGACGGCGCTGTGCAACTGGTCGAATGGACTGACCGCCAGGCCGTGAACGTGCTCCTGAAAATGGATGAATTCATCAGTTTGATCATTCCGCGCGGCGGCGAAGGCCTGATTCGTACGGTGGTTGAACAGTCTACCATTCCGGTCATCAAGCACTACAAGGGGGTTTGCCACCTGTATGTGGATGAAGACTGCGATATCGAGGAAGCGGTGAAGATCGTCGTCAATGCCAAATATCAGCGACCGAGCGCCTGCAATGCGCTGGAAACGCTGTTGATCAACTCCAAAGTCGCTCCGAAATTCATCCCGTCGTTCCTGAAAGCCATGAACGAACACAATATTGAACTGCGCGGCGACGAGCGGATCATGCAGTGGGACCCGGAGATCAAGCCCGCGACCGAGGATGACTACTATACCGAATACCTCGACCTCGTCCTGACCGTGAAACAGGTGGATACCCTCGAAGAAGCGATTGCCCATATCAATAAATACGGTTCGCACCACAGCGACGGCATCCTGACCCGGAATGAAGAACACGCCGCCAAGTTTATGCTGGAAGTCGATTCCGCCACCGTGTATCTGAACGCCTCGACCCGTTTCACCGACGGCGGCGAGTTCGGCATGGGCGCTGAAATCGGCATCAGCACCGATAAACTTCATGCGCGCGGTCCGATGGGGCTGGAGGAACTCACCTCCTATAAATACCTGATATACGGCAACGGCCAGGTTCGCGGCTGATCCGGAGGATGCATTTGAAAAATACCGGGGTAATTCAATGGCTGGTTTTTGCCGGCGCACTGCTGGTCTGCGTGGCCGGGCTGGCGAAGCTGGAAATCCTGATGATCGACACCAGGTTTGCGCTGTTTGTTCATGAAATGAGCGAGAACGGCATTTCCCCGTTTCCCCAGCTTTATGGAAAATTCTATCCGGATTACACCTCGATTCCGGTGATCCTGATGTATGGGTCGTCGCTGCTTTTCGGCGCGGTGAACTGGCTGTCGATTGTACTGCCTTCCGCGGTTTGCATGGCGTTTATCGTCATGTTCACCTACAAGGTCGGCTGCCGGATGTATTCCGCGTATCACGGACTGGCGGCGGCGATCCTGATGTTCGGCGCTTGGGAAATCTTGAACATTGGACGGATCGTGTCGCTGGACGCTTACCCGGCGCTGGCGGCGATTATCGGGTTTTACCTGATGTATACCGCGGACGAGGAGAAGCGGTTGCGGCGGCTCTGGTGGCTGCCGGTCCTGCTGGTGGTCGGATTCCTGGCGCGCGGCCCGATCGGGGTAGTGGTGCCGACTGCCGTTTTCGTCAGTTATTACCTGATTCGCGGCAAGTTCAAAATGTTGTTCGCGATCGGTTTCGCCGGGGCAGTGATCCTCGCCGGGATGCTGGCGTTGTGGGCATGGCTGGCCTACCGTTGCGGTGGCGATGCCTTTTACCGTGAGTTCTGGTCGATGCAGATTACCGGGCGGCTGGGCAGCACCAAGCCGCCGTGGTATTATTTCACCAACGCCGTCGGCAGTTTCGCCGTCACTTATCCGCTCGGACTGGCGGTGCTGGCGATCTACATCTGGACCCTGAAAAAGAATTTCTTCCGTTTCCGACCCGCTCCATCTGTTGAGAAAATCCAACTGCTGGCGGCGTGGATGCTGATCATTATCTTGGGCATGAGTATTCCGGGGACCAAGCATTTGCGGTATGTCACGGCGGCGATTCCGCCGGCGGCTTTGCTGGCGGCTTTGCTGATTTCGAATCCCGACCGCCTGAAAATCCTGACCTGGCTGCGGCGTTGGCTGATACGGATCGCCATGCTGGTGCCGTTCGTGGGGCTCGCGGGAGTGTGGGTTGCCGCCTGGATTCTGAAAATGCCGAAAATCGTGGAAATGATCAACGGCGTCGAAATCAAACTGCCATTATTTATTCCGAGCATGGTTTTGGGCGTTTTCTGCCTGGCGGTGTTCTGTATGCGGCGGGGTGTCCGGCGTCGCGACCGGAATCTGCTGATCATCGCCTTGATGGTCGGTACGCTGATTCTGGGGCGGATCATGATCGTTGAAACCATCGCGCAATATACAATGAGCTCCAAAGCATTTGTGGCGACGGTCGAGAAACTGCGCCCGGACGGCCAACCGCTCTATTTCATCTTTCTCGGCCCCGACGGCGATGAAAACAAATATATGCTTCATGTCCGCCGCGATCGAATTTTCGTTCCGCTGTATTTGAGCGATTCGGACGAACGGCTGAAAACCCTGCCGCCGGGAACGCTGATCGTTTCGCGCAAGGACCGTTATTTGAAATATGTGGACGAGGCGGTCCGCAAGCGCATGGAAATCCTCGCCGAAGGCCGGATCGCCCGCCGCGACTGCGTCCTTCTACGTGTCACCGGCGGAGAAAAACGATGAACCGGACGGCGGCCATCCATACCATCGGCTGCCGTCTGAATCAGGCGGATTCCGCATTGATCTGCGGTCGGCTTCGTCTGGCCGGGTGGCGCGTGGTCGAGGCGGACAGCGACGAAAAAGCGGACCTGCTGATCATCAATTCATGTAGTGTCACCGGGGCCGCCGCGCAGAAAAGCCGTCAGGCTGCCCGCCGTTTCCGCAAACTGAATCCCGGTTGCAAGGTCATTATTACCGGATGCAGTGCCGAGGCCGATCACGGTCAATGGCTGAAAGACGGGGATGCGGATCTGGTGATTCCGAACCCGGACAAACGGAATATCATCGGCCTGATTCATGAACTTTTTGAGGGCGTAAAGCCGGACCGCGTCCATTTCAGCATGGACGAGAAACACGGCGATGTGTTCAGCGAAAACGCAACCGCCGATTTTCCGTTCAAAAGCCGGGCCTTTATCAAAGTGCAGGAGGGGTGCGAGAACTTCTGTTCCTACTGCATCGTGCCATATACGCGGGGGCCGGAGCGTTCGCGCGCATGGGATGAAATCATCGGCGATTTCGAACAGCTTCTGGCACATGGTTTCCATGAAATCGTGTTGACCGGGGTGAATATCTGCGCTTACAACGATCAGGGCAGGGGGCTTCCGGCGCTGATCGACAAACTTTGTTCGTATCCGGGCAGTTACCGCATTCGGCTGAGCTCCACCGAACCGCACCCGGACAACCGGGAACTGATTGAGGCGATGGCCCGCAATCCGAAGGTCTGCCGTTTCCTGCATCTGGCCTTGCAACATGGTTCGGATGCGATTCTCCGGGCGATGAACCGCAAGTATACCGCCGCCGGATATAAGGCGTTTGCCGAGGCGGCGCGCGAAGCGATACCCGGCATTCACATCGGAACGGACCTGATTGTCGGTTTTCCCGGCGAAACGGATGAACTGTTCGAGGAATCGTGTCGCCTGGTCCGCGAAATGCATTTCGCCAATATGCATATTTTCAGTTTTTCGCCCCGTCAGGGAACCCCGGCGGCGTCGATGCCGGATCAGGTACCGCCTGCGGTTGCGAAGGAACGCTATGCGAAATTGCAGGAAATCGCGGCCGCCTCGAAAAAAGAATTCCACCGGAGCCAGCTCGGAATTCCGGTCGGCGTGATTTTCGAAAAAGAATCGGACGGCGTATTCACCGGCTGGTCGGACAACTACATCTCCGTAAGCTGTACCCGCCCTCAAATCCCCCTGCATGAGATCGTCGAAGTCACTCCCTGTGAGCTGACCCCGGACGGTTTGCTGGCCCGATAGCTTCAAATCATTACTGCGGCCGGGAGACGACCGGCAGTAGCTCGGCGATCTGGAGAATGTGATTCAGCTTGACCGCCGGCGGATTCGACGCATTGATGGTCGGAATAATCCCGTTCGAGCGGTAATGGCTGCTGCCGGTCCGGAAATAAACCCTGTCCCCTTCCACGGTGACCGCGGTGAAGCCGCCGCGCGCCGCCAGCAGACGAATTTTCGCCACCGTGATCATATGGCGGGCCTGGGCCGGGAGCTTGCCGAACCGGTCTTCCAATTCCTCCTCGAACCGGTCGATCTGTTCAGTCCGGGTGAACAGCGACAGCCGCCTGTAGGAGTCCATGCGCAACCGTTCGGATTCGATATAGGATGGCGGAAATCCGGTCGCCAGCAGGGGCGGCGGAGCCTCGTGGGCGAAACAGACGAAATCAATGTTGATGTCGACCGACGGCAGGATGTCGTAATCGTGATCGCCGTTCATTCGCGCCACCGTCTGCCGCAGAAGCTGGCAGTAAAGCTCGAAACCGATGCTGTTGATATGACCGCTCTGCTCGGAACCGAGCAGATTGCCCGCGCCGCGGATTTCCAAGTCGCGCAGGGCCAGCCGGAATCCGGCGCCGAGGTGCGAATAGCGCCGGATGGCGGCGATGCGCTTGCGGGCGTCGGAGGTGAGAATGGTGTTTTTCGGCAGCAGCAGATAAGCGTAGGCCTGGCGGTTCCAGCGGCCGACGCGGCCGCGGAGCTGATAGAGTTCGGCCAGTCCGAAGCGGTCGGCGCGTTCGATGATGATCGTGTTGGCGTTCGGGATATCTAGCCCGGATTCGATGATGGTGGTGGCCACCAGCACGTCGACATGGCCGGTCAGAAATTCCGACATGACCAGCTCGAGTTCGTCCTCGTCCATCTGCCCGTGGCCGACGGCGAAACGGACGTCCGGCATCAGCCGGGCGAGTTTGTCGGCCACGTCGTTGACGGTCATGACGCGGTTATGAATGTAATAAACCTGTCCGCCGCGCCGGATTTCATGGCGGATCGCCTCCACCACCGTGCGGTCGTCGTCCTGCGAAATGACGGTTTTCACCGGGAGCCGCAGGCCCGGCGCGGTCATGATCGTGCTCAAGTCGCGGACGCCGGTCATCGACATGTAGAGCGTGCGCGGGATCGGGGTGGCGGACATGGTCAGGATATCGACTTCCGCCCGGAAGCGTTTCAGCCGTTCCTTGTGCTTGACGCCGAAACGCTGTTCTTCGTCCACGACTACCAGCCCGAGCTTGTGGAAATGAACGTCCGAACCGAGCAGCCGATGTGTGCCGATGATGATATCAATCCCCCCGACCGACAGCTTGCGCAGAATATCGGTCTGTTCCTTGGGGGAGCGGAAACGGCTCAGCATTTCAACGACATAAGGGTATTTGGCGAAACGCTCGGTGAAACTGTAAAAGTGTTGTTGCGCGAGGATGGTGGTCGGCACCAGTATCAGCACCTGATAACCGGCGGAAACGGCTTTGAACGCGGCGCGGATGGCGACTTCGGTTTTGCCGTAGCCGACGTCGCCGCAGAGCAGGCGGTCCATCGGTTTGGTTTTTTCCATGTCGGCCTTGATTTCGCTGACGGCCTTGCGCTGGTCGGGGGTGTCGGTGAATGGGAAAGAGTCTTCGAAAACCCGCTGTTCGAGATTGTCGGAGGGAAATTCGAGTCCGGGACAGGCGTTGCGCATGGCGCTGGTCCGCATCATTTCGGCGGCGAATTCCTGAATGCCCTTTTGGGCCTGCATCTTGGTTTCGTTCCAGCGTTTGCTGCCGATGCTGTTCAAGCTGACCGAATGCTGGGCGCCGATATAGCGGCTGACCAGCCCGGCTTGCCAGACCGGCACGTAAATCATGGCTCCATCGCGATATTCGAGGACGATCAGTTCGCGGTTGACGTCCTTGTGCTTGATTTCGCGGATGCCGCGAAAAATCCCGATGCCGTACATCAGGTGAATCGCATAGTCCCCCTCTTCGAGGTCCGCGAACGCCGCGGCCTCGTCTTCCAGACGGACTCGCAGGTCCAGCGGCTGTTCGACCGGCGGGGGCAGGGCGTTGTTATTTTTGAAAAGATTGGCGGTGAAAAGTTCTTTTTCGGTCAGGAATACGGTTTTCAGGGTCGGGAAGATCAGTCCCTCCGGCAGTTGGCCGACATCGAAAGAGACATTTTCCTCCGGGATTTCATAGTCGCCGCACCAGTTGTGCAAATAAGAGAGCGAGGCCTCGTCGTGTGCCAGCATGGCGACTTGATAATGGCTCTCCAGCCATTGACGAATCTGCCCGGCAATGATTTCGCGGAGCATTTCCAGACCGCCGTCGCGCATTTCATCGGGCAGGGAATGCTTCAGGTGTTCGGCGGCAGGGTAGCAGTCGGAGACAAAATGCTCCTCCGGCACCTTGTCGGCGGCGTCGAGCAGGGTTGAAAGTTCAAAACGGTCAAGGACGCTTTCGAAACGGCGGATCATCGGTTTTTCGTTGATCGCCCCCAGGCGTGAGCGGCATTCCTGTGGGTAAACCAGCGTGATCGCCGGGTTCAGTTGTTCGGCATAGGTGAAAAAATCACAGTCGGAAACATCCTTCACCGACTGCATTCCGGCCCGGGGGATGATCCGGTACTCGTCGATTTCCTCCTGCGAACGCTGGTTCTCCGGGGAGAAGGAGCGCATTGAGTCGATCGTATCCCCCCAGAATTCAAGGCGGGCCGGAAAATCATACGCGGGTGAGAAAATGTCAATGATGCCGCCGCGATGAGAGAATTCACCCTTTACATTTACTTCCAGTTCGTCGTCGTAATCCAGTTCGACCAGTTTTTCCAGCAGTCCAGCGAAATCGATGGTTTCGCCCCGGCGCAGGACCACGACGCGCTCGACCGTATTGGCAACG
>CALABZ010000225.1 GCA_937888615.1 uncultured Lentisphaeria bacterium
CTCTGATGCGAGTGTAACAGAGGGCGCCTTTTTTATTGCCCTCAATCACGGGGGCATCCTCAAAATGGAACAATCAAAGCACTTGCAGAATTCATTCCCGAGTATCACGAAAATCCTTCATCCCCGCGTCCGGTATGATAAGGCCGTATCCGGAGCGAGCGCATCCGACCCCCTGCTCCCTGATCACATAATAATCACATATCGTTGCACCGAAAATGAAAAAACCATATGAACGCCCAGGAAGGCTTGAAGCATTGATGCTGATCCCTCCTCCCAAGAGCGGACAATTATTATATTTGGACTATTTCAGGGGAATCGCAATCATTTTTATCATTGCCGGGCATGTGCTGATGCCGTTTTATCGGGGATTTTCTCCGTATTTCAGGGAAATCCTGGGGGCCGTCCTGGTGGGAGGAACGATATTGTTCGTGTTCATTGCCGGCTTTTTATTTCAATACCTGAGCGATCGTTTCAGGTATTTTGATTATATGAAAAAGAAGGTTCTCAATGTGGTTTTTCCATACCTGATCGCAACATTTTTGATTTTATCGGCGCAATTTCTAATGGGTTCCAAATCAGGAATGAGCATTGCGGAGATCATAAAAGCCTACCCGGAAGCAATCCTGTTCGGATCGGCCGCGCCTCCGCTTTGGTTTATTCCAATGATTGTTTTTTTCTATATCATATCGCCTTTTTTTGTTTGGTTTGACAGGCATAACTGCTATAAGTATCTCATTTTTCTGCTATGTCTGAGTTTCTTTTTTTCGCGCGGAGCATTCAACGGCATCGGACAAAATACCATTCATTTTTTCCCGATTTATATTCTCGGAATGTATTGTTCAAGATACCGCAATGAAATGAACAAGCTCTTCGGCGATAACGTCTTGTTCCTGTTGTTCATAATTTTCATTCTTTATCTGTTTGCGGAACTGAATACGTTCCGATTTTTTGACCACATGGGTTTTTCCATTCATTCCTCGATAAAATTTGATCCGGATATTTTAAAGCCTGTCGTATTTTTAACCACGGCCAAAATTGTTTCGTGTTTTTGGTGGGTCCAATTTTTCCGTTACCTTGAACAAAAAATTCAAAATACCATTTTCGGTTCAATTCTCAGAATTTTGGCTCAATACAGTTTCGGTTTATTTTTTTACCACAACAGTGTGATCGCATTGGTACAAAAGGTTGCAGCCAAATCCGGATGGGGAATTTACTCCAATCCATCCGGTGCAATCCTTTTCCTGCTATTCCTTGCCGAAGTCATCATCGTTCTATTCCTCACCATGCTGTTTCTTTGGCTCATGCGGCTGGGGCTGAAAACCTTAAAGATAAAGAGATCAAGGCCGTTTATCGGAGTGTGAGGTACAAAAGCATCAACGCGGTCAAGGCAATTGCGGTTGAAGCCCCGGTTACGGCCCCGGAATCGGAAGCGGCCGCACCCAAAATGGAGTCGCTTTAATCCGGCAGCGCAACATCAATCCCCCAAAGAGCAAGGGAAATTCATCGGTTTTTCTCATAAACCTGTCTGGCGGCAGCGGCGACCTTTTCCCTCAATGAAACCGGTTCGAGGACTTCCACTTTACCGGATTCGCCCAATACCCAGCGAATGACTTCGTGTTCAATGGCCGGGCGCAGGTAAACGATCAGGGCGCCATCGGGCTGCCGGTCGATTTTGAACTGCTTGATCTTCTGGTGTTCCTGCAGATAAAATGCGATGGATGCATCGCAGCGGACTTTGATCCCGCTGATTTTGTCGTAATTGAACAGGCCGTTTTTACGGGTGTCTTCCAGCAACTGTTTGTTTACCGGAAATGGAACGCCCGCAAAAGCGGCTCGATGAATGCGTTGGATGGCGTATACTTTGATGGTTTTCGTCCCGGCTTCGAAGCCTTTGGTATACCAGAGCCCTTTGTGGAAAACAATGATATGCGGTTCGAATTTACGTTCGGAGGGCGCGGCGTTCGGCGATTGATAGGTTATTTCAAGCGTCTGATGCATTCGCCAGGCGTCGAAAACGGTCTTGAATATCTCCGGGTCGATTTCCGCTTTGATTCCGGAGGCGCAAAGCAACGATTCAATCATGGCGGTGTCAAAAAATTCGGGATTGTTGGTAGTCAGGGCCTGGTCGATGGCATCGTTGACCTCTTTCTTCAACGGTTGCGGCAGAATATCGGAAGCCAGCCTGGTGCCGATGATCGCCATGTCCAGGAAATTTTCATCCAGTACCGGGCAGAGAAATTCCCAGGTGGTATCGGTCAGGTAATATCCCCGGTTTTTCGCGCAGTACGCGATGGGTGCATTATATTCGTATCGCAAGGCGTCGAAGTCCCTGCTCACGGTACGCGGATTGGCACTGATGCCGTGATTTTCATACAGGTCCGTATCCCGCAAGAGCTTGGAGAACGATTCCGTATTGGGGTATTTGTTTCTTCTGAGTTCGGCCACCAGCTTGACCAGTCGCGTTATTTGTACGTTTTTGTTTGCCATGAATCACCATCCCTGTCTTTATAGACAAAATAGTGCCGCAATGAATAAATAAAAGGAGCCCCATGACAAAATTTTCGATTTTTTTTATTGCCGATGTCTTGGCATGACATCTTTTGTCAGGGGGCGCGGATTATAATACAGGCAAGGAACCAAATCAATGACGGACCAGAAGATGATATTTACAGAGATGGTACATGATGTTTTGCTGCGACTGGCATCCGCCGAAGCATATGCGAAGGCTGTGGCCGGTCTCCTGATCGGCTGGCTGGGCGACAACGACGCGGCGAAGCGCGTACAGATAAATGAATTGCTAAAAGAATACAGGCTGAGACTGCAGATTATTGTGGAGGATGTGGTCAAACTGGTTCCGACCGCAATCCCCGCGCTGCCGCCCGAATTGCCGGAATGGTTGTGGTTCTCGCCGGAACCGGAGATATTGGTCTCTGAATATCTGGAGAAGATCAACCGGATTATTTCACGAATGACCAAAGCACTGAAAACACTGGAGCAGGGATTATGCCGTTGAACAATACGATTACGCGACTGGGGGCCGTTCTGATTTCCAGGAATGGCAAGGTCGGATTCCGGGTCAGCGCCCGCAAAGTCCTGACCGTGGGAGACGACGGCCTGGTCACACTGGCGGATATGGAAGAGTTCGCGCCGGAATGGATATTCTGTTGCGGACAGATCGCAACGGGCGTATACGAACCGTTGCTTGAGCTTGTCAAGACCGAACGGACGTTCCGTGATTCGTTTGAAATGGCCGGAGCGGCAATGAATGCCCCGGTAAGCGATCCGATTTCGTTGAATGCGTTTATGAAAAGGCGTTATGGCGCGGAACCGATACCGTTCTGCGGACATAGCGAATTTCCGGATAAAATAATGACCGACAACTGGAGAATACTCATGGAAAAATTCGATCTCAAAGGTGAACTGAACCGCAAATTCGAAGAAGCCGAAAACTTCAACAAACGTCCGAATATCCTCGTCGCCGGATATACCGGTTCTGGCAAAACCTCGTTGATCCGCACCGTTCTCGGCGACATCGTGCCGGAAAACGGGATCGACAACAGCGCCCCCAGGCGGATGGAATTCGACAAATACGAGAACGATTCCATTTGCCTTTGGGATTCCAAAGGGCTGGAACTGGGCGATGCGGAAACGAATTTTTGCGAGCGGACCCGCGGCTTTATTGCCGAACGCCAGGAGCATCCCAACGTCGACCAGCACATCCATCTGGTCTGGTACCTGATTCAAGGGCCCGGGGCGCGCGTTACCGAATGCGACCGCAGCCTGATCCAGAACATCTTCAATCCCGGACACGTGATCGTGGTCATCAGCAAAAAAGACATCACCAGCGCCAAACAGTTCGAAGCCCTGACCAAGGCGTTGACCAATGCAGGGATTCGTCTGGAACACATCATCGCCGCCTCCGACGCGGAAGGCGGAGCCATCGGCTGCAAAGAGCTGGTCGAACTCAGCAACAGGATCTTGCCGGAGGCGTATCGCGATGCCTTCATGGCCGCCCAGAAGATTGACCGCGACGCCAAAGTCCAGGCCACTCTCGATAAAACCTGGCATGCCAAAAACCTTATCTCCTGCCATATCGATTCCGCACGAAAGACCGTCGAAACTCCGGTTCCAGCCTCCGACGCTGCCATATTGCTCCCGCCGTTGGGCGCTCTCACCGCCGTGCTTGCCTCCTTATACGGTTTGCGCGAGCCGGCGTTCCGCGAGGAAATGGGCAGACTGCTGGACGGCGTCATCAAATCATTGACCGAGTCCGATCCGGAACTCACCGCATCCCGTGCCGCCATTTTGACCGGGGCACTGGGATATTACCTGAAGAATAATTTCGAATCCAATGCCATTGCCCGGATCAAAGGCACAGCCCGTCCTGATCTCGGCCTCGACCTTGAAGCGTTCAAACAATTTCACGAAACCTATCAGCAAGGAGCAAGAATGAAACCCAATATCCTCGTTTGCGGCAAAACCGGCGTCGGCAAAACCAGCCTGATTCAGGCAGTCACCCACCGTGGCACCGTGCCCGATGCCGCTATCGGCAATGGCGAAGCCACCACGAAAAGTTTTGAACTCTATGAAACCGAAATCGCCAATTTCATCGATTCCGAAGGTATGAATCCCGGTACCCAGAGCGTAGAGGAATACACGGATTTTATTCTCGACGAGGTACTGGACCGTTTGGATTCGGATGATGCGGAAAATCTGGTCCACAACATCTGGTACTGCATTGACGGTAGCGGAGCGCGTGTCCAGGAGGCCGATGCCAGGCTGATTCAAACGTTCAACGACAACGTTCTGCTGGTGGTCACCAAATCCGAGCTTATGCGCAAGGAGCAGGTCGAATCGATGATGAATTCCCTGCTTGGCCTGATCGACCGCGACCGCATCGTCATGGTTTCTGCGGAAAACAAGAGCGGACTCAAACAACTTCTGTCCAAAACGGAAAAAATCAGCATGGATTCCATGGCCGCCGCCGAACAGGAACTCGATTCATTCCGTGAACGCTGGGATGATTATTACGGAAACATGCTCTCGAATTGGACTTCACGAACCGGCGATGAAGCGGACGAATACATTCACTGGGGAGCCGGTCGCGCGGCGGCCATCGCCCTGCTCCCGATTCCTTTGGCGGACGTTGCGCCGCTGGTTATCAACGAAGGCTACATGATTTACCGGATTGCCGGCGTCTATGGTTATGCCATAGATAAGACCATCATTTCCATGCTGATCGGAGTAACCGGGGCCAGCATCACCGGCAAAGTCCTTGCCAGTTTCCTGCCGATCCTGAAAATCCCGATTGCAGCGGCCATTACATATGGATTGGGCGTCGCGGCGAAGGCCTTTTTCGAGTCCGAAATGACGCTCACGCCGGATCAGCTCAAAGACGAGTTTCTGTCCGCCGAAAAAGCCGCCAGAAAAATGAAATGGCAGCCCGTCGAAGAAGATTGATCCTGTAGTAGTTCTGTTTCGATGGGGGAAGCGTTCTCCTGTCGAAACAGAGTAAGAATATAAAAGGTACGATTACACTTTACCAGCGGTACGCCGGTATCCGTGAAAATTCATTGGAAAGAATGATGAATTACGATTTGAAATTGCCGAATCCACATGCTATCTTCTCCAAGCAAATAATAAATTTGTTTGGGTTAGAAAGAGAGTATGTGGTTCGGGATAAGAATTTAGAATCGAAATTCAGTAACAGTTTTTTCATCAGGAAACGCCAAATTCAGAAAGGAAAAACGACTTGCGTCATTTATTGCCGCATTCAGTCCACATGTTTTTTCCGAGTATTGGCGTACCCCTGGTGAAGTGTAATTAAGTATATGTTCTAAACAGGAAATCTTTATAATATGGAGTTGAGAATCAAATGAATACGGAAATCATTATGCTCATTGTCGGAATTATATCCATCGTTAGTATTATTGTAATGTTAATTGTGCTTCTGATTTTATATGGAAAGATGAAACGATTTATCCTCAATGAATCTTTGCGATGTAAAGAAATATTGTTGACAGAGATCACTGAAGCAATTAATAATTTTGTGGTTGATATAAAATGTACAACTGAACAAGGAATTACAGAACTGAATCGTACAAGCTCTTCCCTCAATAAATCTTTTGGAAAATTTGAAGCCAGCCAAAACGATAATGCCCAGAAAATATATGAATCAATATCAGTTTCTTGTAGAGAAATAATAGCTGAAATCGCAATCAAATTTATGCAATTTCAGGGCACGGTTATGCTGCATGACAACGCATTGGAAGTTAAAAATAACAGATGGATATTGGAGAAAAATCATATCGAAAAAATCTTCACTCCTGGGAAGCTGCAAGAAGTCAGAAATGGTATAACTGTCACTCGCTATGAATATCACGAAGATGAAATTATCGCCACAACCATTGAAGAAAACAAAGAAAAAGTACAAATTTCCTTTTCGCCTTTTGGAGCCCCTAAAAAAGGAAAAATTTTTGACAAAGGGGGGCGATTATTGCAGGAATTCATCTATAATGAACTCGGGCAAGTCAGGGAGGTAAGGGAATGGGACTATTTCGAAATATTTATGAAAAAGCAAAGAGTGCATTGGGTGTAGGGAAAAAAGCGGTAGCAAAGGTTGTGGACGTAGTCAGTGGAGGGCGTATCTCCGACCGGGAAAACCAAGAGAAATTTTCAGATTTAAAGAAAAAAGAATCTACACTTGAAAGAAGTATTTTATTATTCAAGAAAAACTTTGACAAATCTTCGGAAGACGCAATCTTGTGTATTAATGGGAGAAAAAGCGTATTTTGCCAAACAATGATTCCTCGTTTTCAAAGATTAACCACTTCCATTTCTTGTTGGATGATTCAATGCCGGACTCTTGAGGAGAAAATTTCAAATTTACCTGAATATGACTTAGAAAATGTTCGAACTAAGGATGATTTATTCGCCGTTGATTTTGATGAACATTGGTTTTCCAGTACACTAAGGGCTACACTCTGTCCATATTGGAGTTATCATTTGACGCAAAAAACAAAAGTACATTTGGAGGATGCAGAACTATGCCTGCAAAACGAAAAAGAGAAATGGAAAGCAGAAAAACTCCGGTTAAAGAAAATCCAAGAATATATACAATTTATCTCAGATATTTTTGAAGAATTGGAGTCGTTTTACGGGCGTTTACTTAATGAATTGGAATACTCCATAATAATGATGGAAAGCACAATTATGCTACAGCAGTCTGATTCGTTTGGATTCGGAGATATAAAGATTGATCTGTATTTCGTGCCGAGACATCATGTCGATTGCCTGATGGCCGCCGAGAAAATAACCCGTATAATATGTGATCTGACTTCGCGTCATTACTTGGCCCCTCCGACAGAAAATTCGCCAGGCTTACAGATGGATATGCAGTACAATATTTTTGTGGGAGAAACCAAGAAAGAGCTTCAAGGACTAAAGAAGCATCTTTATGAATTCCCTCAAACCGCTTAATTTTCCAATCGGGATTTTCTATATGAAACATAAAAATTTAGAAGAAATTAAAGAAGAATTGAAAAATCTTTCTCCGCTTGCTATGCCTCAGTATCTGATGAATTGTGAATTTTATGATAAAACTTCATCTCTGGAAATACTGGAAAATGCGATTGAAGAATTCCGCGACAAAGGGGGGGTTGGAGCAAATTTTACGCAGACTGTTTTAGTTGCATGCGCTGAAGGTACCATTTTCGGATGCGTGAAAAAGTGGGGATCGGCAGAACTCAAAAGAAAATTGAATCGAGAAAAACTTGGTAAAAAAAATATCAGTATACAATCTTTAATAAACAGATGTTTGGATTTTCAATACCCTGAAGATGTTTTATCCCAACAACGCCAGGAATTGATGACCGGTGGAATGCGGGAGTATCAATATGCGGCACACCCTGAAGCCACGTCGATTACTCGCGAAAATTATGATAGGGATCAATTGTTGGCTGATAATTGGGCCGGTATGCGTGATGAGAAATGGGAAGAAAGAGCTGGAGATTCCTCAACAATGTCCGATGAATATGGTGGGAAAACTGGCAAAAAAATTTACAAAAACCATAAGGACGTTGTCGAAAATCAAAAAATCAAAGATGATTATGCACATCAGGCAGAATTAGATCATGTTGTTCCATTGGAACAGTTTCATGCGAAGTACAACCAATATGGGCATTTTACTGAAAGATATCTGTCGGACGATAAATGCAAAGAGCTTGCAAACTCAGAAAGTAATTTAAAATTCACTAATAAACGCTTAAATCGTTATATTAAAAACAGGCGAACCAATGAAGAGGCAATAAGACATTCAGAGGATATATGTGCTCAATTAAAGAAAAAACTTTCTGCGGGAAACGTATCGCCTGAAGAGCGCAAAAGATTGGAGAAAAAGCTAAAAAACTGGTCTTTGACAGATGATGAAAAGCAACAACTTCGTGAAGCGCAAAAAAACGCTGAGCGAAAGACAAATCAAGGGATGCTTGTTTCAGGAACCGGCGAAGTGGGCCTGGAGCAGATTGGAAGAATAGTGGAGGTAATAATCGGACCCGTCAGTTTCGAGATTCGAGATATGATGAAAAATGGGATATGCCATGGACTGGATACGGATAGTACAATTGAAGGGTTGTTTTTCCGTTTTACGCGTGCTTTTAAGTATTTTTGTTCTAAACTTCTTGATCTATTCCTGAACTTTACCAAAGATTTAGCTCAAATGCTCCTTACTTTTTTAGAGGGGTTCTTGAGCAAAGTATGTAAAATATTCTCAAGTCTGTTAAATGTCGTGACACGTGGTTTTTCTCTGATTATCGAATCGGCAAAAATTTTAATGAGTGAAGCCTCTGCTGCCGAAAAAGGGCATGCGATAACAACTCTTTTATTGTCATTCGCGACCGGAGTTCTAGGAAACTATATAATCGATATGGCTTTGGAATATTTCAACGTACCAGATCCATTTTCCGATATTTTGGCCGCCATTGCATCCACAATTATCAGTAGTGTGCTTATATATTATTTCGATAAATTGGACTTGTTCAGTATGAAGAAAGAATTAATGCGGCAGCGAATAAATGAAGTTTTTGCTTTGCGTAGGCAGCAAATTCAGGAGGCTTGCGCTGGTTTCGATCTTGTTGTATCTGAAAAATTGAAAGAAGATCGGATCCTGTTTGAAGAACTTAGGACATCCATTAATTCATCACTCAAAAAAAAGAATTTTGAAGAACTGAACTACGAACTTGACAAGCTCGCGAAATTTTTAGGAACTGAAATTCCTTATAAAAACACGGAGGAATTTATCAGTTTTGTTAGAAACAATTCGGTGATCAATATTAACTTTTCTGACCTTTTTTGGGCAGAAAAAACATAATTTGAGAAATATTAATACTATGTGCTAAAATAATGATAACAGCAAAAGCTCACTTTGATTAGCAAAGAGAAGTCTTTTACGCTTGAAATATTGCGCTTCTCCCCAAGCTTGGAGATACGATGCCACGGCAACGTTGCAATTGCTAAATATTAGGTGGGCTCTCAATCTCCATTGATGATAAGAAGAATCTCAATTTTGGTGGCATCATCAAATATTTCCGACTGGAGAATCCGCTTGGTCAAATTTGCCTTGATTTCTTTTTCCGTTATAATTCCGGCGATGGAATGAACAACAATTCCATCATGA
>CALABZ010000226.1 GCA_937888615.1 uncultured Lentisphaeria bacterium
CCACGATGCGCTTTCTGCGCTGGCGCCGGCAACTGCGCGCGACGGGCGCCTTGCCGGGCGAAGCCGAGATTCGCGCCACGCGCAAGCTCGTGATGATCGAGGCGCACCTCGTGGCGCTCATTCCGCTGGCGGCCGTTTTCCTGGCGGCGGTGGCGGAGTGTCACAACAAGAAAATCCGCATCGACGACAATTTTTCCATCCCCCTGATCGTCGGAATTGTCCTGACCATCGCCAAATGGCTCTCCCGCTGACCCGCCGTTCTTACGGCTGGATCAGCAAATTGCGTTTCTCGGAGGCAAAAATCGGACGAAGGGGTTCGGTCAACCGTATGCCGGTCGTTCCGGGAGCGTTCTTCAACAGAAACGACCAGATTTCATCCTGACCGGATTTGCGTTTCACCGTGTACACGGTGTCCTGCCCGGGAGCATTCACTTCCAGCACTTCATTACCGGCGGGATCTTCGACGACCGCCGTCAGGTTGCCGAAAGCATTGAACTTGAATTCTTCAAGTCCCGCCGGCACCCTGAAATAAATCCGGCTCTCACGGTTGGCCGTGAAAAATTGCAGATACAGCGCTCCGCTTCTTTTTTCCGGCAGCGGCGTGACCGACCAGACGCAGTTTTCCAGCGGTTCCAACACCATCACCATGCTGTGGGTATCCACATCCAACACATAGACGCCATCCATCCGGGGGATAAAGCGATGGCGCAGTTTTCCGCCGGTGGTGATGGGTTCCAGCCATTGACGGGAGCCGTCGGGGGCGGTCAGGGCCAAATCGTCAAGGGTCCGGCTCGTGCCGCCGATCGGGATCAATTCCAGCTCGAACGCCACCGGGACACCTTTGCGGCAGGCGAAAAGGTAACTGAAATCATGACGCAGTCTCAACGGTTTCGGGGCCGTCGGGCCAGGTTCGCCGCCGACCGGAACCAGCCGTTGCGGATCATCAAGCTTGCGGTCGCTCAAACGTTCGCCACGGTGCCAACCCTGCTTTGCGATCCATTGCGCGACATCGATCTTCTTGCCGTTGAAAGTAACAGTACCGGTGACGTCGGTCAGCACCGCACCGGGCAATTTTTTGGTGTCGAAGAACATGAAATCAGGGTGTTCCTTATCCTCGACCACGATATTGTCGAGTTTGGCCGAGCCGGTCCGGAGGCTGACCGAGAACTCCGCCCAGAATTGAATTGCGGTCTTGCCCGGATTGCGGATGATGATGTTTTTCAGGGTCAGGGCAAACATATCGGCGCGGTGATCGCGAAAGAGCATCGCCGTTTTCCGGGTGTTTTCGATCACGCAATTTTCGGCGGTGAAGAAACCGGGAGGGGCCCGGTCGGGATCGTCTTTCGGGTTCAGGAATACCCCGGTGATGATCCCGGTGTTGCTGCCGCTCATGCGGCAGTTGCGAATCGTGACCGAACAAGGCGTCCGCAGTTTGGTCGCCATGATGATATCGCCGTTGTTATTGCTGAAACGGCAGTTCTCCACCAGAATATCCTGAAGGAATTCGTCCCGGTTGTTCGGTTCGAAGTCGATTCCGCACATCGGCGCGGTCCCTTTCGTATTGCTGATGGTACAGCCGCGAATGACCAGCCCTTTGACTGAGATCACCGAGATTCCCTGCCGGTGATGATCGTCGAGGATCAGATTTTCGAGCAGGATATTGCTCGAATAATTGCGATTTTGGTTTCCGGCGATATACACGCCGTCGCCGCCGCTGGACCGAACCTCGAGGTCCCGGATCGTGACATTGTCGCAATTCCGCAGCCGAAACGTATGGCGGTGTTCGGCGGGTTTATAGTGGGAGGCATCCTGATAATCGGTCTTGCGCATGGCGATGACCGCGCCTTTTTCGCCCCGAATCGTGACATTCCGCACGTCGGTTGCGGAAAAGAGACAGTCATCGGATTCCTTGAACTTGCCCTTCATGGCCATGACCCTGACGCCGCTTCCGATGATGATTTCCTGATTGCTCCTCAGGGTGATGGCATCCACGATCCAGTCACGGCCGGTATTGTCCACCAGAATTTTTTCGGTGCCCGAATCAATGGCCTTTTGGAGGCACGGCGTCGCGTCCTCCGGGTTGAACCCGAAGCCGGACGCCTTCACCGGCTCTCCGGCGAAGCCGCCGGCCATCAGCAGGGTCAGGCCAAGAAAGGTGAATGCCTTTTTCATTCCGCCACCGCCAGATCGTTTTTATCGAACGACACAATCGGCGAAACCGGTTCGAAGAAACGGAATCCGTTATGAGTGCCTTTCACCAGGACGACGGTCCATATCTCGGCATCCTTTTTGTCGCGCTTCAACGTGACGAGTTTCTTCCCTTTCATTTCTTCGAGCCTGGCCTTTTCCTGTCCCTCGCCGTCAAGAATACAGATGGTGCTTTTGCCGTTGAAGCCGACTTCCATCTGAAATTCTTCAACGCCCTTGGGAACGGCGAAATAAAAACGGGTATTGACCGGCGGATAGAACGTCTGGAAAAACGTCCCTTTCCAGTACGGAAAATACTTGTCGGAATAAGCCGAAACACGGCAGTTGGCGCCCGGAATCAGCTTGACGCCCGCCCCGCCGGTTGCAACAGGAAGGATGCAGAAGCCATCCGCGGACGGGGTAAAGCTGTAGCTCTGTTTGGCCTTGATCGGCAGGGGTTCGAGAGCGACGGCCTGTCCGTCCGGCATCGTCACTTTCAGTTGAATCGGTTTCTCCTGTTTGCCGATCATGCGCGATTCCAGGTCGAAAGTAATCTCCTCGCCTTTTTTAGCGGCAAAAATCAACTTGAAATTGTTGCGAAGGAAAGGCAACGGCTGATTTTTGCCGGGTTCGGCGGAAGCGGTGCGGAGCTTGGCTGGATCAGGCGCGGCCGCGTCTTTCTGCTGGGCCGCAACAGTCCCCGCCAACATAAGGACTGCACAAAGAAGCAATGTCTTTTTCATAATAAGTCTCCTTTTTTCAGTTTGTTTTGTCAGAATGTTTATCACTGATTTTTATTATCCCGAATATCGGTTCAGAATCCAAGGCGGCTTCAATCCCAGGCGAAAATGAACTGCCCGAAACCAGCCGGAGCATGAAGCCCCGCGCCGCCCCACGAAGCGCCCTCATATTTCAGGCCTTTCGTGTTGGTTTGTTTGTAAAATGTACCGTTCAACTTGCTCTGCTGCGTCACATTGACGCCGATGGTCTCCAGCGGCAGGGTGAGAAATGCGGTCCAGTAACCGTCCTTGATTTCGGTTTTGAGGTCCCATTTCCCATTCCAACCGGCATTCATACCGACAGCATCGTATTTGACGCCGAACGCATTGAACGCGAACAGATAATAACTGCCGTCCGCCGCCTGGGAGCCGTCCAGGAAAAACTCAATGTGTTCACCGGTCGGCCAGGTATCGGGAAGCTGCGGGGGCTTGATGCCGACGATGTCGGCGGATTTCGGATTCCCGCAATAGAATTCGACATAGAGGTTTTTGAAATCATGCCCCATCTTGATTTTAGTCTTGAATTGGGCCGGGTCCGGGGTGGTCATGATGTTAAGCCCGTCGATCAGCCAGGGTACTTTCGCCATGTCGGCAGCGGATTTGATGCGCGGGACGGTGATTTCCGGGGTCCGCATCTTCGGTGCTTCGGACATCCAATATTCGAAAACCTTGCGGACAGCCTGAATCTGTTTCAGGGATTCGGGATGTTTCGCCCGTTTCCCGGCTTCGATCAGGGAATCGCGGCACTGTTTTTCGATCCCGGCCTGAATGATGTAGTAATCGGCGGATTTCAGGGCCGAATCCAGATAGGTGGAGGACTTCGGACTGTCGTACCAGGACTTGCGGATAGCGTCGAAAAAGGCTTTCATCGGTTCAAATGCTTCGCGGTAGGTGCGCTTCAGATATTCGTCCCGCAGTTTTCCCACATCGGCGTCGGGGTGCCAGTACAAACGGCTGATCACCCAGTATTCCATGCCGGACACGTCAAAAGGATAATGATGTTCGTTGCGGTCGGGGTTTTCATTGAAAGCGGCTTCAGAAAACGCGCGGGTGATCCCGAGCTTATGAATCGTTTTCAGGTCGTCGGCCACGACCTCGGCGACCGGACGGCAGAAATCCGCGGCCAGCCCGTAATACTCACGCCAGACCAGCGTCGGCGCCACCTTCGCCCATTCCTGCGCCATCTGGAGCCATTTCTTATTGGTGGGACCGTTGATCGACTCCTTGTCGTTCTTCACCGAGGTGCAGAAACGTGCCGTCAGGTGAGGATGAAGCTTGACCTTGGATGGGGTTACGGTCCACATATAGGCATAGCAATTAATAAATACGTTTGGATACACCTTCGTCACGTTTTCGGTCACTTTATTCATAAAAATAAAGTGCTGGGTGGAACGGAAAGCGGGGTCCTCCGGCTTCAGGATCGAGCCGTCCGGAAGTGTGATCGGCTTCAGGCATTCGGGGCATTCGCACAGGCCCAGACAGTCCTCGGTCATGATGTTGTAGGTCCGGTAATAATCTGGCGACGGAGCTTTGGCGATTTCCTCCAGCACCCGCTTGCTCATTTCCTCGACCAGTTTCGGATTGGTGAAACAGCGCTGAATCCCGCCGGCGGTTTTCCTTTTGCCGTCGATAAGTGGGAAGAAATCGGGGTTGCTCTCCGCATATTTCTTCGCCGGAATCCACAGCGCGAGGTTATGCCCGCCGCCGAAGCTCCGCACCATGCCGTATTTGGCGCGCATGTCGCGGAACGGCGCCTGGGTATTGCCCAGCAGGTTGTTGCGGTTGCGCGCCAGCCAGAGTTCGGAGGGCTCGTACTGGTCGTCGATATTGATCTGGAAACCGCGTTCGACGAATGCGGGGACCTCCAGAAAGTCGGCATGAACCGCTTTCAGGTTCGGATTTTTGCTGTAAATCGCGGGAGCGCCCGGGCGGTGGAAAATAATGTCGGTGTTCCGCTCCAGAAAATCGTATACGCCGTTCAACACGCCTTTCGGGTTGTTTGCCACGATATAGAGTTCTCTGCCCTTCTGGCGGACCGCATAGCCGTCGGTATCGCCGATCTGCACCAGGTCTTTTTTAAACGTCGCCGGGTTAACGCCTCCCCACGAACCGGGACAGCCGAGCAGAATCGTCGTTTTGACCCCAAACCGATGGGTACGCAGATAGGGACAGGCCCCGGTAATTTCCCACAGGAAGCGTTGCAATTCTTCGGCGGCGAACCGAACTTCCGGCGCGGCGTCGGCGGCGCAGACAATGACACTGCACCGGGCGCCGTCAACCGCCAAAGGCAGTTCCGCCCTGACCGGCAAGACGACCGCAAACAGTGCCAGAACGGCCGGAATAAATCGATTCAACAGTTTCCTCTTCATATTTTTCCTCTGTTGTATTTATATTCTATAAAATGATTACCATTCGCACGGCAGACCGGCGGCACATTTCTCGCAGGCTTTTTCGACAATCGCCCCGGAACTGCCGACAAACTTCGCCCCGGCCCACGGATGCATCGTGGCGGTGATCAAACTGCGGATGTTGGCGGAGTTGCGGGTATCGACATGCATATCGCCGTAGAGCAGCGGAACCACCCGTTTGTGGCGAAAAGAAATGACCCCCTGCGAAGTATTGCTGAAATTCGGATTGATCCGGTTGTAACCGACCGTTTCATTGACCACGCCGCCGTCCGGTGCGGAGCCGTCAGTGATCAGCATGAAGCGACTGGGCTGTTTGATCAGCGACGGCCTGGTCTGGCCGGTCCAGAAAATATTTGAATTCATGCCGTAGCTGGCAACCGCGCTGGCCGGAAACTTGGTACCCAGGGCGACGCCGTCGCCGAGATGGCCCATCCCTTCCCTGCACCAGAAAACTTTTTCGGTGACCGTATAAGTACCCCAGGTTTTGCCGGGGACCAGGTAAGGATAAAGGTATTTTGAATAATGATTTCCGTAGGCGAAAGGATACCAATCCTGATAATCCCCCTGGTACAGATTGGTGAGGGAACCGATCTGGCGGCAATTGTTGATGCAGTTGGTCCGGCTGGCGGCGACGCGGGCATTGTTCAGCGCCGGCAGCAACATTGCGGCGAGAATGGCGATTATCACAACTACCGCCCATGAGAACTATGCATTATAATCATATACGAAACCTTATT
>CALABZ010000227.1 GCA_937888615.1 uncultured Lentisphaeria bacterium
CTGCCTGCCGGGAACTGATCCTGAAGCTTATATCAAAGCAACCAACCCGGATATTATCGGTTATGACAAGTATCCGATTTTCGTTAATGATGGGCGGAAAGTAACGGTTGACGATCCCCAGGGAAGTTTTGACAATTCTTCATTTCTGGTCGCATTGGCACAATTCAGAAAGGCCGCATTGAAATACCATAAGCCATTCATTGTAACAATCTTGGCGACAGGGCATTACTATGCTTACAAAGTAAAAGACAAAGAGTATCGCCGGGATTACGGCAAAATAACCGAAGCAAAATTACGCTGGCAGGCATATTCCTCATTGGCATATAATGTCGATGGTATCGCATGGTATAAGTATTTCACCTCTTACAATCAAGACGGTTGTGATCCATCCGCCATCGGTCTGGATATGAAGCCAACCCAAAATTATTACTGGTTGAAAACGCTTAATAACGAAGTTTTTCATATCGCCAAAATCCTCAAGCAACTGAAATCCGAGGAAGTATACGAAACGAAACCGGTATATTTCTGGAAGGATGAACAGGAAAAAGAAGTCACGTTATTTCCTGCCGATGATATTATTAAAAAAGTTGACAATGCGTTGACCACCGTGTCTAAATTTACCGGCAAATCTCGGGATGTCTATCTGATAATTGTCAATCGGGATATCCAGAAGCGGGTAAGCGCCGGGTTGGATATGAAGTGGAATGAGATAAAAAATATTGAACTTTATGACCGCAAAAGCTTCACCTGGGGAAAAACCATTTGGCAGCATGGAGATAAAGCCGGTTTGACTCTTGAGCTGGCACCCGGCGATGGCGAATTTCTTAAAATTAATTTGCTGGAAAAAACTTCAACCGGCACTAACAACAAATAAATTAACGGACTATCAAAATGGCTTCTCCGACGGTTTCATTTAAAAATCAAAATCTGAATGTTGACATGGCCAATTACCTGTCGAAACACGACATCGTTTATCTATCCCCATCGGAAAAGCACTATGATGGTTTCCCGATAGGCAACGGGGATATGGGAGCGATGGCGTGGACTCCCGCTGACCGGATTCATTTTCAGGTCAACAAGTGCGATACCTGGGATGACGCGCCCCCTGGCCCGTTCGGAGCCTGGGAAGAGACCGGCGCCCCGGAAAAAGCGGAACAATACACCGCTTTACGGCATTGTGGTGAATTAGCCATCATCCCCGGACTGCCGGTTTTTGACTGGCAATATCTGACTGATTTTGAAGGTAGACTCGCATTGGGAAAAGCACAAGCCGAATGGCGGGCCGAAGGGCCGCTGGGGCGGGTTGAGTGCCGTTCATTTGTCGCGCATGATCCGGCGGTGATGGTGGTGCATTACCGCGATTCACTGCATGAACCAGTCCAACGCCGGATTGAACTGGCGCGCTGGGGCTCGCGGGTATTCGAGCATTGGTACGCCATGATAAAACGGGACCACCATTTGGGGCCGGAAGGAATTCAGGTCGGTTGCGACGGCAATGAAATATGGCTTGAACAACCATTGCGTGAAATGAACTTCGCCGTGGCATGTAAGGTTTGCGGGACAGAGGGAACATCGACGATACTTAACCGGCGTACTGTTGAGTTCAATGTGCCGGCGACTGAACGTTGTGAATTTATGATCTTTCTTTCCACGGTTACGTCTGAGGAAGCGGATAATCCTTTGGCGGCGGCACGCGAGAAAGTACGACTGGCCGCCGAAACAGGGATGGATGAAATTCAGCGGCGGCATCGTTCTTATTGGCATGATTTCTGGTCACAGAGTTTCATTGATCTAAGCGATGATTATTTGACGAATCTCTGGTATATCAATGTTTATCAGATCGGTTCGTCATCACAGGGTAAGTATCCACCGCATTTTATTTCCGGTCTGTGGTCGGGCAATCGGGATATTCGGCCCTGGAACCACTACTACCACTGGAATCAGCAGCAATATACCTGGCCGCTCAACGCATCGGGCCATCATGAACTGATGCTGCCATACGCCAAATGGCGACTGGAAGGGTTGCCGATCGCAATCCGGGACGCCAAAGAAATCTATAACTGTAACGGGGCGCTCTATTTTGACGTGGCCAACCGTTGGGGCTGGCAGGGGCATCTGCATGGCGACAACGGCATTTATGATGTTGATATTACCCACAATCTGACGCCCGGCGCCCAGATCGCGCTCGATTTATGGCGGCATTATGAATATACCCGGGATGAAGATTTTCTCAAAACGTATGCTTATCCGCTTATCCGGGAATGTACAAGGTTCTATCTCGATTACCTGAAGCTTGAGGAGGATGGCCGCTTTCATGTGCCGGAGTCAAGTCCCTATGAATCATGGTTGAAATGCCGGGATGCCACCTCTGATTTATCGCATGCCCGTAAATTGCTAACCGTTTTTATCGAAGTCGCGAATAAATTTGCAATGGATCAAAAACTGGTTGAACAGAGCGAAAAAATCCTCAAGAATCTGGCGGACTTTGTTGCTGTTGAAATCGCCGACGGGACGGAAGTCGACGGTATCAGGCAAACTCAAAAGAAAATCATGTCCTGCGGTATTGATTTGCAAACGGGGAAGCCCGCATATATAGGATACCGTGGCAAAAACGGCAGATTAGGGGGAGCTCATCTGGCCAATGCACAGATGTCCGCCGTTTTTCCAACCGGTCTGATTGGACTAGATAATCAAGGGACGGAAATATTTGATATTCTGAAAAATACGCTTCTTTGTTTTGGGAATGTCGGCGGTATGGGTATTAATACCATTCCGATCTGCAAAGCCCGTCTGGGAATGTCGGAAATAATGGAGGCAACTCTGACGGACTGGGTTGACCGTTTCCAGTTGTTCCCACAGGGATTTTTCAGTTATTTCCAGCGCGACTATCAGGAGATGTTCGAAAAGCATCAGTGCGGGTACAAGTACGGCGCGGCGCACCATCCGATAGAAGGACTTTGTAATAGCGTAAAAATCCTGAACAGCGGCGATAAAGAGGAAATAATAAATTTCCCAAAAAGTCCATTTGCGCATATGGGACTGGAGGCGGGATCGGTGCTTGAGACCGCCATTGACGAAATGTTGCTGCAAAGTTATAACGGTAAAATCCGAGTTTTTCCCGCAATCCCGAAAAAATGGAGTGGAACGTTTAAACTTCACGCGATTGGC
>CALABZ010000228.1 GCA_937888615.1 uncultured Lentisphaeria bacterium
GAGCGAGTGGGGGTCAATTACGCGGCGATGATGATGTTGCCGCTGTCGAAATGCCGGACGATACCGTTCAGGATGGTGCCGATCTTGTCGGCGAATTCTTCGCGAACGGTGTCTTTTTCGGCCTTGCGGAGCTGCTGCATAATGGTCTGGCGGGCGGTTTGGGCGGCGATGCGGCCGAAGTTTTTCGGTGTCACTTCCCAGTCGATGATGTCGCCGATCTTGGCGTTGGGGAGCCTCGTAACGGCATCTTCAAGCAGCAATTGGTCGTTGTTGGGGTCGGTGTCAACGATTTCGAGCTGGGCCCAGGCGCGGATTTCGCCGGATTTCGGATCGACTTTGACGGTCAGGTTCGTCGCCGGGTGGATGCTCTTTTTGGAAGCGGAAAGCAAAGCATTTTCCAATGCTTTGGTCATAACTTCACGATTAATTCCACGCTCCTGCTCAATATATTCCAAGATTGTCAATAATTCATTCGCCATGACTCGTTTCCTTTATATTATGCTGCATTTAAACTGTTTTCAAAAAAAAAGTGGGGTAAAAATTAACCCACTTACATAAAATTCATAAGTTTTATATTTATAATATAAACCCATTTACAGAAGTATCAAGTCTTTTTTAGATTATTTTTTCATGAGGAAAATAGGTGCTTATGAGTACTCGCTTCGGAAGTTTTTGCGATAGCGCGCGGGCGGCATAGCCATGATCTGCGAAAAGCGCCGGATGAAGTGGTAGGGGTCCATGTAACCGAGCTGCTCCGCGATGTCGGGAATGCATCGGGAGGTTTCCGTCAACAGCTCTGCGGCGCGGTTCATCCGCAGGTTGTCAAGATAGTTTTTCGGTGGCATGCCGGTGTTTTCGTGAAAGAGGCGGCGCAGATAGTTTTCGCTGATGTTGCAGAAGTCGGCCATTTCGGCGACGGTCCACCAGTGGTTCATGTCGCGCTTGATTTCCTGCAGCAGGCGGTTGAAATCAGCCAGGACGGGGGAAACGTCGGTTTCGCGGGTGGCGTGATGAAATTCGAAAAGCAGTGAGACCAACATGGCATTTGCTTCCAGGAAGGCCGCCGTGGTTGATTCCCTGAGCTTGTGGATGACCGGGAGCAGACGGCGTTCCTTGCTGAAGTCGAAAAGTCCATTTTTTATGATGCTATTGCGGGCCAGAGCCGTCGCGGCGGGTCCGCAGAAACCGATTGAATCCTCAATGAAATTTTCGCGGTAACCGAAATAACTGTTCTCCTTGTCGTCGGTGGCGCTGATCCACTGTCCGGGTTTGATTTCGCGCGACCCGAGCTGGTCGTTCCAATAGATGCCGCTTCCGGCGATCATCTGGGTGAGCACCATATAAGAGAAGATGCGCGGCACGGGGTCCGGCGTTGCCCTTCTCCAGCTGTTCACCCCCTCGTAATAACTGCAGATCAGCAACCCGGATTCGAGGATCTGCCCGCGCAATCCGGCGGGAATCGGAGAGGGGTTGACTTCGCCTTGTTTGGTTTTTCGATCCATTTGTGTTGAATTGTCCATTTTCTTTCTGGTTGGTTATAGTATATTATGAGAAGCGGCAAATTGCAACCCGAATAATTCAATAATGAAGGAAAACGATGATGAGTAAGAATCTGACATGGAACCGCGCGGAAACCGCACCCGCGGTAAATGCAATGCTTGACGTTCTGGCCGAGGAATATCCGATCCGGGAAAATAGCGATGGGATTCTCCTGAAATTCGTACAGGTCGCCGAACCCGGCACGTTGAAAATGACTTCCGCCGCCGGCGCGGTGACGATCGAACACGGTTCGCTGGTCGCCGCCGGACGCGGCATCGGCCATGCGCTCAGCGGCAAATGCGTCGAGGAAAACGTGGTTTTCGAAACGCTCGGCATTATGCTCGACTGTTCCCGCAACGCGGTGATGAAGCCCGAGTACCTGAAGAAATGGCTGCGCCGGTTGGCCCTGATGGGTTACAACATGGTCATGCTTTACTGCGAAGATACCTACCAGCTCCCGGACGAACCTTATTTCGGGTTCATGCGCGGCAGTTATACCCTTGAAGAAATGCAGGACGTTGACGCCTATGCCTCCCGGCTGGGCGTGGAAATGGTCCCCTGCATCCAGACGCTCGGACACCTCGAACATATGATTCGCTGGGGCAAGGTCTACCGGGATGTCACCGATACCGAACGGGTCATCCTGGTGGATGAGGATAAAACCTATGCGCTGATCGAAAAAATGCTCAAATTCTGGAGCGACGCCTTCAAGACCCGCCGTGTACACCTGGGCATGGACGAAACCCACGACCTCGGACGCGGCCGTTTCATGGAAAAATTCGGTTATCAACGCGGGTTTGATATTTTTAACCGCCACCTTGACCGGGTCTGCAAAATGTGCGAGAAATTCGATTACAAGCCGATCATCTGGTCTGACATGTATTTCCGCATGAGCAACCCGAATCAGGATTATTATGACCGCAGCACCGTGATTCCCGACGATGTGAAGGCGATGATTCCGCAGCAGGCCACGCTTTGTTACTGGGACTATTACCATCGTGACGAAGATTTCTACAGCGACTGGATTCAGCGTCATCGCGACCTCGGATTCGACCCGATCATGGGTTCCGGCGTCTGGACCTGGGTCTGCATGTGGTATGACCACGAACAGACCGTCGCCACCGTCACCCCCTGCCTGAGCGCCTGCCGCAAGGCCCGCGTCAAGGACGTGTTCTTCACGATGTGGGGCGACAACGGCGCTTACTGCGATTACGACTCCTCGCTGGCCGGGTTGGCCTGGGCCGCCGACCTTTCCTACGGCGGGGATGGTTCCGACGCCGCCGTCGCGCCGTTGTTCGAGGCCGTTTGCGGCGGTTCTTACGCCGACCACCTGACCGCCTGCGGCATGCAGCCGCGCATAGATTGGGAAGACGGCAAGATGCGCTTCTACACTTCGCTGATGATCTGGGATGACCCGATGCTCGGTTTGTACTGGCGCGAATTCCAGTTCTTCGGCGAAAACATCTGGGACTTCATTCGTGGCGAACTGGCTGACACCCGCGACAAACTGTCCGGTTCCGTCGGCAACAGCGACGCCGGGGATATCGGCCACGCTTGGAATATCTGCGATTTCCTGGTTCGCAAAATCGATTTTCGCAGGGCTCTGCTGGCCGCTTACGAAACCCGCGACCGCGAGGCTTTGTCCAAATTGAAGGATTCCGGGGTGGCGGAAGTGAATGCCGCGCTCGAAAAGATGGCCGAATCGTTCCGCCGTCAATGGCTGCGCCGCAACAAGCCGTTCGGGC
>CALABZ010000229.1 GCA_937888615.1 uncultured Lentisphaeria bacterium
CCGACGACACCCGCCTCTGTATTTCCGCCGGGCGGCACCCGGTGCTGGACGCGGTGATGCGCAATGAACGTTTCGTCCCGAACGATGTATTGTTGGATGGCGACGAGAACCGGATGATGATCATTACCGGTCCGAATATGGCCGGCAAATCCACCTACATCCGCCAGACCGCGTTGTTGGCGCTGATGGCGCAGATGGGGTCTTTCATTCCCGCCGACTCCGCCGAGATCGGGCTGGTGGACCGGATTTTCACCCGTGTCGGAGCTGCGGACGATATTGCCCGCGGGCAAAGTACCTTTATGGTCGAAATGGTCGAAACCGCCAACATCCTGAACCATGTCACCGACCGCAGTCTGGTGATCCTCGACGAAATCGGGCGCGGCACCAGTACTTTTGACGGTCTCAGCATCGCGTGGGCGGTGGCGGAGTTCCTGCATGATGCTCCCGGCAGTTGCGCCCGGACCCAGTTTGCCACCCATTATCATGAACTTACCGAGCTTGCATTGTCGAAAAAAGGGGTGAAAAACTATAACGTCGCGGTCAAGGAGTATGGCGAACAGATTATCTTCCTGCGCCAGATTGTGCCGGGGGGGACCGACAAGAGTTACGGGATTCATGTCGCCAAGCTGGCCGGGTTGCCGCAAGCGGTGGTTGACCGGGCCAATGAAATTCTGGAAAATCTCGAAAACAGCGCCTTGAGCAAGAAAACCGGCAAGCCGGTTCTGGCCGAAAAACGCTATCGCCGTCAGGATCGTGACCGGGTCCGGGCCTGTGAAACCCGCGCCGAGTATAAAACGGATAATGAGCCCGACCATATTCAACCAACTTTATTTTGATATACAGGTGAACCATGAAAAAAAATCAACTCGATACGCCGTCGCTGGTACTGGATATTGATATCCTGGATGAAAACCTGCGGAAAATGCGTGATCTGACGGTTTCCGCAGGCAAAAAACTGCGTCCGCACATCAAGACCCATAAGTGTACGAAACTGGCCGTCCGGCAGTTGAAAACCGGCAACTGTGCCGGAGTCTGCGTTGCCAAACTTGGCGAGGCGGAAGCGCTGGCGGCCGCCGGAATCGACCCGATACTGATCACTTCACCGGTGAGCACGCCGCAGAAAATCCGGCGACTGCGGGAACTGGCGCGTTCCGCTCCTGACTTGGCGGTTGTCATTGACAACCTCGACAATGCCCGGATGCTGGATGAAGCGATGGCCGGGATCGGATTGGATGTCCTGATCGATATTGACCCCGAAATGGGGCGCACCGGCATTTCTTACGAGGACGTTCCCGAATTTGCCGGGGCACTGAAGAAATTTCAGAACCTGCGTTTGCGCGGGATTCAGTGCTATGCGGGAAATCTCCAGCATATCGCCGATTACGGCGAACGGCGTCGCACCACGCTCGAACGGATGCGCCGGGCGGCGGCGTTGAAAAATCAACTTGGCGTTGAAATCTTTACCGGCACCGGCACCGGCACTTCGGACATCGACATTGAAATCCCGGAGCTGACCGATATTCAGGTGGGGTCGTATTGCGTGATGGACTCCGAATATACGTTCATCGGCAGCCGGGACGGCGGCGAGAATCGCTTTTTCCGTCCGGCCCTGACTATGCTGACCAGCGTGATCAGCCGCAATCAGAAGGGTTTTGTCACCATCGACGCCGGGCTGAAAAGCCTGTACTTCACGCCTCAGGCGCCGCCGCGGGTGGTGGCTGACGGCGTGATGCGCGGCGATTACCGCTACGAATGGTTCGGGGATGAACACGGCAAATTGTATTTTCCGGGCCGTAAACCGGAGTTGGGCGAGGTTTTCGAGCTCAGTTTGTCGCATTGCGATCCCACGATTAATATGCATGACCGGATGTATGTGATTCGCAGCGGCGAAGTCATTGATATATGGCCCATCGACCTGCGCGGATTATCGCAGTAAGGGTGAAATTTCGGGAAGAAACGGTATGGATAAACGGAAGTTTTATGGTGTGCTTCTGCTTATCGGCATGGGTGCGCTTTCGGATCGGTGACTAAAGGTGATCCTAGT
>CALABZ010000230.1 GCA_937888615.1 uncultured Lentisphaeria bacterium
AGCGCCGCCGCGCCCGCCGAAAACAAGCTTGCCACCGTCGAGGCCAATCCCGCCCCGACGATTCCGAGCGCCGGCAGTCCCAGTTTGCCGAATATGAAAATATAATTCAACGGCACACTGACGAGACAAGCCCCGACTTTGAGCGCGCCGACGATCCGGGTTTGTCCCCGCCCGGTGAAGAACGACAGGAACGCAGCCTCGAAACACGCCAGCCCGGCGCATGGCGACAACGCCACAAAATATTGAACCTGCCGGGAAACAATCCCCGGATCCCCTCCCCTGCTCATTGTCTGGATCACCCATGAGCCAAAGGCAGGCAGCAGCATTCCGACCGTCCCGGCCACCATCATGCCGAAGTAAAACCCGCCCCAGGCGGATTTCACACACCCTTCTTTGTCGTTTTTGCCGAAATTCTGTGCTACCAGCGTCGCGGTAAAGGTCGTAGTAATCAGAAAAAACGACATCGTGGTAAAAAAGAATTGTCCCGCCGGGACCGCCGCCGCCACATCCGCCGTGGATTGCATGGAGAGAAACCAGCGGTTCACCACCAGCATTACCGTATTGCTGGTATTCATGATTATCAGCGGCCAGGCCACACGCCAGATTTCCTTGTAGCCTCCCGGCTCATTGAACTGACGGTAGCTGAAATATCCGGCAATCCGCCGTTTAAGCGCAACAATCATTAGCTACTCCGTTGAGAAACCGATAATATACCGGTAGCCCCCCGCACTTTCAAGTACGATACCGAAAAATCCACTCGATATTCAATCCCCTGTTATCCCTCAATAAAAAAATGCCGTTGCCGGAGTCATCTGCGCTTGACTCCGGCAACGGATTATCATGGTAATATAATATGTATTTCGAGAAAAGTCAAATGAATTTGCATCACGGTCTGTCCCGTTTTGATACTCGGTCAGGACTCAAAGCTCCTGTACTGTCCCGGATCAGGCCGTCTCAATAGCGTGACGAATGGTCCGACCTCACAAAACAGGAGCCAGCAGAGCACAGAGATTTTCACCGAATTGACGGGCAAAAGAAGTATCCCAAACCGCCTCTGCCATAATCGGATCGGAACTGTCCAATTCATCCTGAAACTGACGGCGCATGTCATCAATGAAACCCGACTGTTCCGCACAAAAATCCAATTCATAATTCAACCGGAAGCTCCGCACGTCGCAGTTGCTTGATCCCATCAACACCCATTCGCCATCCACAATCATGGCTTTGATATGGGAAAACGCGCCCTTGCGCGAATAAATCTTCACGCCCGCCCCCAGAAATGTCCGGTACAGACTGCGCGCCGCCCAGTCCACATAAAAATGGTTGTTCCGGGCCGGAACGATCACTTTCACATCCACGCCGCGAGCCGCCGCCATGCACAGCGCCTTGACAAACGCCTGGTCCGGCACAAAGTACGGGCTCATGATCCAGATCGTTTTCTGCGCCGTGGCCGCCGCCGTGTAAAACACGTTCATCGACGCCCCGAAATACTGTCCGGGACCGCTCGACACCACCCGCAAGATCGTTTTGCCGGTCGGCACCGGGTCCGGAAAATGATCGCGAGTCAACATCCCCTGCAGGTGTTTGCCGGTGGCGAACGCCCAGTCGCGGAAAAAGGCGATCTGGAATTCCGATACCACCGGACCGGTAATCCGGCAATGCAAATCGTGGATTTTACTGGTTTTCGGCCGCTTCGGCCGCTTCAGGAAATCCCCCATGTTCTCATCGGAAATATTGACGCCGCCGGTAAAGGCGATTCGCCCGTCCACAATCATCAGCTTGCGGTGATTGCGCAACTGAATCCGCCACGGCGTGAAAATATTGATCGGCGAAAACGCATGAATCTGGAAATTTTTGATCCGTTTTTTTGTGTAACGGCGGAAAAAATGGCCGAAATACGATTTGATGCTGCCGAAACCGTCGTACAGCACCCGGACCTCGATCCCCTGTTTCGCCTTCGCGGCCAATTCGTCGAAAATCGTCTTGGCAATCAGGTCGTTGCTGATGATGAACGATTGGAGATGGATACTGCTTTCCGCGCGCTTGATGGCCTGAATCATGGCCGCATAAGCGGAATTGCCGTCACGCAGCAGTTCCACCCGGTTGCCGCCGATCCGGAATGCCGCATCCGGCAAAATCCGGTCCAGCGTCATATTGAAATTCGAACCGTCCTCGCCCCCGTCTGTTTTGATCAGGTATTCTTCCAGTTTGGCGGAAAAACTGCTGTATTTATTTTTGAAATACTCGTAACGTTCACGGCTCAATTCTTCCATGCTCTGCGCCATGGCCCGGGTTCTGGATTTGCTCAGGTTAAACCCGAAACACAGGTAAAAAACGATCCCGAACCCGGGAACCACCAGGATCAGGAGCAGCCACAGCATTGCACTCTGCGGCTCCATGTGCTTGGTCATCAGCACATGAACCGACAGCGCAACCTGCAGCAAAACGTAGAACAAGACCAGATAGTGGGCTCCCACGAGCACCTCCGGGTTATTTGGCGTATTCCACGGAACGGGTTTCGCGGATTACAGTCACCTTGATCTGGCCCGGATAGTTCATTTCTTTTTCAATCCGCTGACAGATATCCTTGGCCAACATCTGGGCGTCGCCTTCCTGGATTGATTCCGGGGTGACAACGACACGGACTTCGCGTCCGGCCTGAAGAGCGAAACAGCTTTCCACGCCCTTGAAATCCATGGCGATGCTTTCAAGCTGTTCCAGACGTTTCAGATAGAGCTCGGTGGTTTCGCTGCGGGCTCCGGGACGCGAGGCGCTCAGGGTATCGCAGGCGTTAATCAACACGTCGTAAAGGCTCTGCGGCTCAACTTCGGCATGGTGCGCGGCCACCGCGTGGATCACGTCCTTGGCCTCGTTATGCTTGCGCAGGATATCGGCACCGATGGAAGCATGCGAACCTTCCACCTCGTGGTCGATCGCCTTGCCGATGTCGTGGAAAAGGCCGATACGCTTGGCTTTCTGTTCATCCAGCCCCAATTCCGCCGCGATCATTCCCATGAAATAGGCCGCTTCCAGCGAATGCTGAAGCACGTTCTGCGAGAAGCTGTAACGATATTTCAGGCGGCCCAACAGCTTGATCACCTGCGGCGCCACGCCCTGAATACCCGCTTCCAGCACGGCGGCTTCACCGGCTTCGAACGCTTCGTCCTCAACTTCCTTGGTAACTTTCTTGGCCAGTTCTTCAATCCGGGTCGGATGGATGCGGCCATCGCCGATCAGTCGCTCGAGAAGCTGGCGGGCAACTTCCTTGCGGATCGGGTCGAAACACGAAATCACCACCGCTTCCGGGGTGTCGTCGATCAGGATGCTGACACCGGTGGCGGCTTCCAGAGCGCGGATATTGCGGCCTTCACGACCGATGATGCGCCCTTTCATTTCGTCGCTCGGCAACGGAATGGTGGCGGTGGTACGCTCATAAGTGCAATCCGAGGCATAGCGCTGGATGGCATAGGTCAGGATACGGCGCGATTCCTTTTCGGAACGCTGTTTGGCTTCTTCGAGAATATCACGGACGACGAGTCCGCATTCATTCTGGACTTCGCCTTTCAATTTTTCAAGCAGAATCTGCTTGGCTTCCTCGCGGTCCATACCGGCGACACGCTCGAGTTCATCAATCTGCTTGCTGATTTTGCGCTGCAATTCCTGTTCGCGCTGGGTCAAACGCTCCTTGATGCCGTCAAGATCGTGTTCTTTTTTGTCCAGTGCGGCCATTTTGCCGTCGAACTGATTGCTTTTCTTTTCCAGGGTTTCTTCGCGCTGAAGCAGGCGTTTTTCAATCCCCATCTGCTCCCGGCGACGTTCCTTTAATTCGTCTTCGAAATCTTCCTTCATTTTCAACAATTCGCTTTTCGCGGTCACTTTTGCCTCGCGCAAAATATGCTCGGCTTCTTTTTCCGCGTCACTGCGAATCTTACCGGCGTCGGCTACAGCGGAAGATTTACGAAGCGACCTGATGACGCCCGCAATCCCCACAACAACAACGCCGGCAACAAGTCCAATCAAGACTGCTACCCATTCATTCATTTATCATTTCTCCTTAAATGTTCAGTACCGGATCACTTCCAGCTCGGTCACCGCCATATCCAGCGGTACATCGTGACTGTCTTTCGGCAGTTCCCGGCATTCCTGAATACTGTAAAAAACTCCGATTTTCGGACCGGTCTCGCCTTGCAGCAGCCGGTCGTAAATCCCTTTCCCGCGGCCCAACCGGCAACCGAAACGGTCAAACGCCACTCCGGGGACCAGCCAGGTCATACCACTTCTCGCAACCGCGGGCGTCGCCGGCACTTCCCGGGAAGGTTCCATCAAACCATACTTTCCCTGTACCAGTTCCCGCGAGGAATCGCGAATTTCAACCATTTCATATTCCGCACCGTCATTGGCACGACTGCGCGGCACATAAACCTCTTTTCCGTCCTTCAGGCACCATGCCAGAAACTCCGCCAGGTCGACTTCGAATCCATCGCTTAAATAAACGCCGATCCGTTCAGCCCGAATGACTTCCGGCAGTTTCGCCAGCGCCGCGTTGATCGCGGCGTCGGCCATGCGCCTGAATTCCGGTTCCAACTCGCGGCGCACCCGCAAATATTCCCGTCGCATGTATTGTTTGCCGGGATTATTCATGGGAACTCCGCTCTTCCGGCGGGATTGTTCCGGCGTTACGCCAGATTGCCAGCCGCTGTCTGATTTTGTCCTCGTACCCCAGCGCTCCCGGCCGATAATAAACCTTGGGAACGCCCATATATTCCTGAGCCACAAAATGCCCATCATATTGATGCGGGTACTTGTATCCTTCACTATCCTTGCGGGCCTCGCGCGTACCATTGGAATTCGGATCGCGCAGATGCACCGGAACCGGCTGCACCCGTTCGCCCTCCACATCTTCCAAAGCCTCGCTGACCGCGACATACGAAGCATTGCTCTTCGGGGCGGTGGCGCAATAAGTCACCGCCTGAGCCAGAATAATCCTCGCTTCGGGCATCCCGATCATGTCAATCGCCTGCATGGCCGCCACCGCCACCGATATCGCCCGCGGATCGGCATTGCCGATATCCTCGGATGCGAAAATCACAATCCGGCGCGCGATAAAACGGATATCCTCTCCGGCATGAAGCATTTTTGCCAGCCAGTACACCGCGGCATCGGGGTCACTCCCCCGCATACTCTTGATGAACGCACTGGCGGTGTCGTAATGCCCGTCGTCGCCGTATACGATGAATTTCCGTTGAATCGAATCTTCCGCTTCGCGGAGGCCGATGGCTATCGTTCCCTTATCGTCAGGCTCGGTCGTCAGGGCCGCCAGCTCCAAAGCCATCAGCGCCCGCCGCGCGTCGCCCTCGCAAGCCATGCAGTAAAAATCGAGCGCTTCATCCTTCACCTCAATGTTTTTACCGCCAAGCCCGCGTGAATCCGACAGGGTACGTATTAACAGTATGCGTATATCGTCACCCCCCAGCGGTTCCAGCCGGAACGCCAGCGAACGCGACAACAACGCCCCCACAATGTAAAACTGCGGGTTGTGAGTAGTTGCGCCGATCAGGCGGATATTGCCGTTCTCCACATCCGGCAGCAGCGAATCCTGCTGACTCTTGGAGAAGCGGTGCAGTTCATCCACAAAAACAATAGTACGCCGCCCGTTGAGCTGCTTGCGCATCACCGCGCGGCTGATTTCCTTACGCAAATCCGCCACCGTCGAAGTCACCCCCGACAAACGCACGAATTCACTGTCCGTCCGCAAAGCGATCAACTCCGCCAGACTGGTCTTGCCGGTTCCCGGAGGACCGGAGAGGATGATTGAACTGAAGCGATCCGCATCGATCGCACGCCGTAACAATTTTCCGGGGGCCAGAAGATGCTGCTGCCCCACATACTCTTCCAGAGTACGCGGCCGCATACGGGCCGCCAGCGGCTTGTCGGCCGCGACCGCCTTCTTATGCTCAAAATCGTCTGACTGACGCTCTTCTTCACCGCCAATCATTCCGAAATCCAACTGTTCCATCGCTTTCCCCGAACCCGGGAAATTCCGATTAAGCCATTACCCCTGAAACACGCTGTTTATCGACAATGACATCGAGAAATAAGCAAATTTCCGGAAGCGTCTCTTCGACCCCCCGGATCAATTGGCTTCACTTCAACATATATTCTGTCTCCGCACCCTGGCTGCATTAACATATTTCTCATATTGCAGATCGATAGTATTTACTCAGCACTGATCATTCCAACAAACATTTCAAGAATAACAAACCGGTATTTCCTTGATACCATTTTTACTATTCATAAACTATATAATACGCAATCGGCCACCGGCCAGCTGCCGACGACCAACAACGTCGTAATGATAAATATAACTACTGTTGTCATTTTATGCCACCATAGTTTGACCCTTTTCTTAACTTTTTTGCAATAATTTACCATTTTCACCTCTTTTCAGGGCCAATATCTTGAAATATCGCATCTTTGATCTATATTAAACAGGATATTTACAAAATGAAAAAGACCGAAAACCGATGGAGTTCCAAATGACCAGAGCCGAAATCCAGAGCGCCCTTATTGATATCATCAACAATATTCTGCCGGAAGGTGACTGCAGCGGTATTGATCCGGCAGGGAAACTTCGGGATCAGCTGGAACTGGATTCGATGGATTTTCTGGATATTGTGATGGAGCTCCGCAAGCAATACAAGGTACAGATCCCCGAAGCCGACTATCCGCAAATGGCCACGATGAACGGCTGTCTGGATTATCTTGAGCCGAAAATGAAGGATCTTTGATCATTTTTTTTCAAAATAGCGCTTGACATAATCGTTTTCGGTGCTATTTTATGGCCTTGTCACCCGAGGCGGGTTAGCTCAGTTGGTAGAGCAGCGGAATCATAATCCGCGTGTCACTGGTTCAAATCCAGTACCCGCTACCATTTTACACAAAATATGATTGCCGTCATTGCCGTCCCAGATCCTTCCGAACTTCGTATTGCAGCAGAATCGTCTCGCACACTCCCGTTTCCACAACTGAATTCCGTCCGATCTTCGCAGACCGTGACATCATGCCGCAGATCCCCACGTCGAACCGCCATTCGCTTCCTCCCAGGCCAGCAGTTCCGGCGAAAGCGGCCAGGGCAGTCCGCCTTTGTCCAGCGCCTTAAGTTGTTTCTCATCGGGTGCGACGGCGGCCTGTGAACGGGGTGATGCAAAGCCGAGTGCGGCTCCGATCAGTCCGGCCAGATTTCCCGGAGCCGGACCAAGACAGGAGTAGGAGCCCATTGACTCGTAGACATTGCGCCACATCGCCATTTCACCGGCGAGTTCGAAAATCAGGATGCTCATCCTTCCGCTCCCGGCAGCGCCACCGGGAAATTGGCCGCCTGATGCTTGACGAACACGTTTTCGGGTCGGCAATCCCATCCGGCAAGGAAGTCCGGCAGGATTTCCCCCAACGCCTCGGACGCCGCGGAATGACTCTTGACCATTTTCTCGCCGAGTTTATCGTACAGGTCGGCAGGGTTGGCGTAACTGACGGTGCCTTCCGGAGTCCAGCCGAGAATAAACTGCGCGAACTGCGATCGTTGGGTGAACGACGGGTAGCGGTCGCTGGAATATGCGCGCCACATGCCGTTGACCAGTGCCTCAATCCATTTGCCCGCGCCGTCTTTTTCTCAGTCGATGAGTTTACTGCCGGACGCATTGATCCTGAGCATGTTCAAATTGATTTCCCACAATGCCAGAAAAAAGCCGTACTCCAGAGAATCCACCGTGGCGGACCCGGCGGAGTCTTTGACGCGCCCTTCTTTATCCAGTGTCGGAAACGCATTGTTGCGTCCAAGAGAATAGACACCTTCATCAAAACGTTTCCTCCAAATTGATGACTTTGCTCTGAGCTGTCATGAAATAGGGCCGGGCATTATTTTTGAAATTCATCGACGAAAACCCGAGCCGCGCCTTGAATAATCCTACTTTCATGGTACATTAGCTCGATTAACAACAGGTGTTTGGATAGATTATGTACAGCAATGTAAATTTATTTCCGGAAAACGACTACGATACTCCGCCGGAAAAAAAGCGGGATATCTTCGACCGATTGAATTTCAATTCGCGATTTTATTTCTTTCTCCGCACCATTGCCGTATTTTATGGGGTAGCCCGTTCGGCTCACCGCGGTGAACTCGACCGCGAACGCCAGATTTATCACAGCAATAAAAATATCGACACCCTTGAGTGTTGCGGCGCCAAAATCCATCTACGCAACCTGAATAAAATCAATGCCGAACAAGGCCCGTTCGTCGTCATCGGCAATCATATGAGCGCCGTGGAAACCACCGTGCTGAACGCCATCATCGGGCCCCGGCTCGACTTCACGTTCATTTTCAAGCGCAGCCTGCTCAAGCTCCCGTACATGGGGGCCGCGCTGAAAGCCCTGGACGCCATCCCCGTCGACCGGGTCAACCCGCGCGACGATTTCAAAGCGATCCTGACCGAAGGAGTGAAAAAACTTCAGGCGGGACGCTCGATTCTGGTATTTCCGCAATCCACCCGGAGCATCAAGTTCGTGCCGGAGGAATTCAATTCCATCGGGGTCAAGCTGGCGCGCAGCGCCGGGGTCAAAGTGCTCCCGCTCGCCCTGAAAACCGATTTTCTCGCCAGCGGCAAGATTTTCAATGATTTCGGGCCGATCCATCCGAACCGCCACATTCATTTCGAATTCGGCGACCCGATCGAAGTCATCGGCAACGGGCGCGAAGCGCACCAGAAGGTCATCGACTTCATCACCGAGCGGCTCTCGGTCTGGAACACCCCCGAAAGCACCCGTTAATCACGGCAGTATTCGCGGAAGCGGCAATGGGGGCAATTTTCCGTTCGGGACGGATAATCCGAGGTGGCAAATTCCAATGCCCGCTGTTCAATCCATGCCAACGCGGGTGAAATATCCAATTCCTTGGCCGGGTATTCCCGGTATGCGCCGTCAGTAAATCCATAAGCGGCGAAGTAGACGCGGTCCGGCGGAATTTTCAGGTGCCGCATCGCCCAGACACATTGCAATGCCCCCGCGCACGACATTCCTTCCGCCGATTTCATCCAATTCAGGAAAAACAGCGTATTGCCGCTGTGCCACACCTGGACCGGAGCCGTCCAGACCCGTACCGCATTTACGTCCATCATCAACGGATATTCGGTTTTAACAAGCGTCAACTCGTTCAGGTCGGCGAAAAGGTTTTTCAGCGGGCTGTTCTCCAGAAGTTTAGCGCGTCTCCGCAGCTCCTCATACGCCCCGGCGAATAATGCTTCCGGGTCGCACTCCTGATAATAAAGCTCGGACAGGTTCAGGAACGCCGGATCGTCGATCCAATCCCCGGCCAACGCCCGGCTTCGCCCGTTTTCGAACTGTCGAAAAAGTTCGTGCCGGAATTGCCTGCCCCGCCACGGAACACAGCCGCGAACCGCATCAGTCGCCAGTTCATCCAGCCAGCGGGGGACATCGGACAGTTTTTTCAACCGGTAAACCAGCCGCCGTTCCCGCTCCGCGTAAAGATCGAAGCCGCCGCGCCCGCCCTCGTAATGCAGCATGTAGGAACGGGGACAGAATGAAAACATACGGTCGCGATACCACGACCAGTCCATCCGGCGCGGTGTTTCCATCGGGCTTGCTTACAGTTTGATCTGCAATTTATCGCAAGCGCGGCGGGCCTTGGCCAGCGCGGCATCGACATCGACGTCACGGGCCAGAATCACGGCCATACGCCGGTGTCCCTTCACTTCGCGCTTGCCGAAAATCCGCATCGCGGTGCCGGGTTCCGCCAGCACTTCGTCGAGATTGCCGAACTCGACCTGATCGGAATCGCCTTCGACCACCACCGCCTTGGACGCGGAAGGCGACCAGAACTTGATTTCCGGCACCGGCAGTCCGAGAATCGCCCGGGCATGAAGCGCGAACTCCGAGAGTTCCTGCGAAATCATCGTCACCATGCCGGTGTCATGCGGCCTCGGCGATACTTCGCTGAAGATCACTTCGTCGCCGCAGATAAACATTTCCACGCCGAAAATCCCCCTGCCCCCGAGCGCACCGGTCACTTTGCCGGCGATTTCCTCGGCCTTTTTCTGCGCGGCTTCGGACATCGCCTGGGGCTGCCAGGATTCGCGGTAGTCGCCATCAATCTGGATGTGCCCGATCGGCGGCAGGAACGACGTTCCGCCCGCATGACGCACTGTCAGCAATGTGATTTCATAATCAAAATGGATGAATCCCTCGACAATCACCTTGCCCGCTCCGGCGCGTCCGCCCTCCTGGGCGATTTGCCATGCCTTGGCGATATCGGCCTCGGTCTTGATCACACTCTGGCCGTGGCCGGAAGAACTCATGATCGGCTTGACCACGCACGGAATCCCAATCTCACGCACGGCCTGCTCGAACTCCTCGCGACCCGCGGCAAAACGGTACGGCGAAGTCTTGACGCCGAGTTCTTCGGCGGCAAGCCGCCGGATGCCCTCGCGGTTCATGGTCAGCCAGGCCGCTTTGGCGGTCGGAATCACATTATAGCCTTCCTGTTCAAGCTCAAGGAGCACCGACGTGGCGATGGCCTCGATTTCCGGTACGATATAATCCGGCTTTTCCTGTTCAACGATCCGACGCAATGCCGCGCCGTCGAGCATGGAGATCACGTAGGAACGGTGAGCCACCTGCTGTGCGGGGGCGTTTTCGTATTTATCCACCGCAATCACTTCCACGCCGAACCGCTGGAGTTCGATCACAACTTCCTTGCCGAGCTCGCCGGAGCCCAGCATCATTACCTTGACCGCGGTCGGCGAATATGGTGTTCCGATGCTGACCATTTTCTGTATTACCTCATCCTGTATAGGGTTATTGATTAAAGGCCGGCAGAAAATAGAGCTTGCCGGCTTCAAGGGAAAGCGAATTGCCGCCCGGCAGCCGGACATCGACCTGCCGGGAAGAACCGAAGGCTTCAAAGAGGAAATTGCGCAGCGAGAAGCCCCGGCGCAGGGAAACCACCTGATAATCTTCGATACCCGCCAGTTCGGCGGCTTTTTTCTCGGCATCGATATTGTAACCGAGAGCGTCGACCAGTTTCAACTCCAGGGCCTGGGAGCCGAGGAATACCCGGCCATCGCCGATGATGCTGTTTTTGATTTTCTCTACCGTCAGTCCCTGTTTCTTGCGCCCGTCGGCCACGATCTGGACGAACTGGTCGTACACCCGGTCGATGTGCTGCTGCACCAATTGTTTCTCCTCCGGTGAGGTCGGACGAGTCCCGGAAAGCATATCTTTCATATTGCCGGACGTGTAGTTCTCGGCCCGGACGCCGATCTTCTGCATCAGGTCGTAGTATTTGAATGTGCTCATGATCACCCCGATACTGCCGGTGGTGGTCATGGGATGGGCGATGATATAGTCGCAACCCACCGCCACATAATAACCGCCGCTCGCCGCCAGGGATTCCATCTGCGCCACTACCGGTACACCGGCTTTGCGCACAGCCAGCACCGCCCGGTAAATCCGGTCCGCCGCCACAACTTCTCCACCAGGCGAATCGATCCGCAGGATAACCGCCTTGACATTGTCGTCCTTCGCCGCCTGTTCCAGCAGGGAGCAGATATAATCCGCCGACAGGTAGGAGGACGCGCCGAACGAATCCGGTGCCCGCCCCACGATGATTCCGTTGCAGGGAATCAGCAGGATTTTATTGTCGGAGGAATCCCCGGAAATACGTACCTGTTCGAAGCGCTGGCCATCAATCGTCAACTGCTGCTCCGCCGTGTCATCGTCGAAATCGACGATGGCCAGCGCCACAAGCCCGATGATTATGATCATGAACAGCCCCAGAATGGACAGGATGATGGCGGAGATGAGGAAACAGGAAAAAAATTTCGGTCCCTTTTTTGGCGGCGGCGCCGAATGCTCCGGTATGGGAGAACTCACCAGCTCGTCCTGGGGGCCCAGATTATTGTCCATGATGCATTCCTTTTTTAAAGATTATTGATTTCGATCTGTCGACAAAAAGTTTCGGCGACGGCTTTGTCGAAAGAGCCGCACAACGGCGTCAGGCAATTGGCGGTAGCCGCCGCCAACGCACAAGCGAATGCCTGTTCGAAAGAAGTGCCGTCGAGGTATTCGGAGAGCAGGATGGAGGCGTTGGTATCGCCGCTGCCCAGCGGGCTGACGATTTTTTCCAGTACCGGCAAACGGAACGACCACCCCTGTTCGCGGGTGGCGGCATACGCCGTGCCCGGCCCGTCGGTAATCGCCACCGCGTGAAGCGGATAGCGTTCGAATGCAGTTGCAATGGCTTCGCGGGGTTCCTGAATGCCGGTGATTCGCGCGAGTTCATCCAGGTTGACTTTCAAAATCATCTCGCCGCCGGTCCGCAGGACATCTTCGATATGTTGCCAGGAGTCCACCATGATCGGAATATTGTTTTCGCGGGCCAGCAAGGCCGCCCGATAATAAAGGTCGGTTTTGGTGCCGCCGGGAATGGTACCGGTTATGCTGACAGCGGCATATTGTCCGATATTGCCGCGGATGGCGTCGAGCATTTGTTGAATCGTTTCCGTGGGCAGGACCGGGGTTGGATCGATGATTTCGGTCATAACGCCGGACTTGCGGCACAGGCAGGTGGTACAGGTTCTCGTATCAGCCGCGGTTTCGATATTGACGTAGTGCAGTCCTTCCTTGTCCAATTCCCGACAAAGCCTGCCGCCGATTTCACCCCCGCCGAACTGAAACAACCGGGTTCCAGCCTTCCCCCAGCACCGCGCCGCGCGGCAAAAGTTAATCCCTTTGCCCGATGGAAACGCCATCATCTCATCCGCGCGATTGACCTGGCCGAAGCGGAATTCCGGAAAGAACAACGTTTTCTGCCAGGCCGGATTCGGGCCCAGCACCAGAATGTCTCTCATAGAATCTCCTAAAAGTTCATTATCGCATACAATATTTTTTCAAGTAAACTTTCGGAGATTACCAGGTTCCAGAAAAATAAAACCGGGCCGAAAGGATGAACCTCCGGCCCGGCTGTGTTTTGTTCGCGATGATCCGATTATCCGATCATGCACCCCGATATCGAACGGCCATAGCGGCAGTCGATATACCCGACCGGCTTGTCCAGCTTGACCTCCAGCTCGGGAATGGAATCGATGGTCCCGGAAAGCAGTTCGCCGATCCGGACCGCGACCGAGCGCGGATCGAGTCGTCCGTCCGGC
>CALABZ010000231.1 GCA_937888615.1 uncultured Lentisphaeria bacterium
GTTTTCAATCAACTCCGAGTTCGCCAGGCGGCTGTATGTGAAATCATTGATCCCGCTCAACCACCCGTAGGTTGAATCATCATAACTATACTCGTGGTTTACCACGTTGTCAACAGTCAAACCGTGATAACGGCCCTTGAGAACGTTATTGCCGGAGTAGGTGTAGACCAGAGATTTATTATACAGGCCAGAGATCGTTTCGGCAGTCAAGTCGAATTGGCCGTTATAGGTAAAGTTGCGGGTACCGGCGGCCTCGGTCAAGGCGGCAAGTTGTCCAGCTTCTGGGGTGAACCGCATATCACATCACCTGCTGAATACAACTGGTTTTGTTGCGGATCAATAAAACTGCCCTCTTTTTCCATTTATTATTTGACTTTATTCGTTCCATATATTAAATTCATACATATGAATTATAGCAATAAGTGTGAATAAATATGAAAAAGCCATCGTACCTGAAAGTATATGAAGCGGTTAAAGAACAGATTGTAAATGGAGTTATTAAGGTCGATTCCCGTCTGCCTACCGAACCGCAACTGGCCAGGCGTTATAACGTTTCGATCGGTACGCTGCGCAGAGGCCTGGAATATCTTGAACGGGAAAAATACATCAGGCGCGAACAGGGACGGGGAACTTTTGCGCAGCTTCCAGCCGGAGGACATAGCGAAATTGCATCAGCCCAACATGATTTTGGATTTGGCTGTGCCCTGACCATGCGGTTTCAGAAAGAATTAAATGAACTGTATTTTGCCGATCAGCCTTATAAACAGTTTACGTTGCCTTCTCCAGCAGAAAAACCGCCGCTGAATTCAGAAATATGGCAAAAATGCTCTCTGGTTCAACTTCCAATGATAATGTTCAGACTTCCTGAACTCAACAATTATCTTGCACCTTTGCCGGAAGATTTTACCCGTGAAGCAGAGAAAGTAGTACCTGAAAATATCCTCAATGAATGCCGCTCTATTGATGGGCAACTGCGTTTAATCCCGACCGTAGCTAATCCTGCGGTTTGTTATTGCTGGAAGCCGGGATTTGCAAAAGCCGGATTGCCGCTTCCCGGACATCAGCAAAGCAATTGGACCGAATTTCTTGACATCACTCGTAAGCTCAGCCACGCCAACAATATACCGGGATTTGGGGTTATGCCTTTCCCCGGGTTGCTTTATGAAATTCTGCTGTGGAGCTTCGGAGGAGATTTTTATGATAATTATGGCATACCCTGGCTGCCTGCGGATGCGTTTGAAAACATGATCGGCCTTTTACGCACCCTGTACCGTGAACATATCTGTTATAATCCATTTGGTCAGGCTGTGACTGAACATCAATTTTTCAATAATCCGAAATTCTGCATGACCTTTTATGGTGCCTTGGGGCTTCCTGTGATTGAAAAGCCGGATGAATGGAATATTTGCCCGGTGAATGCCTTCAGTAACAGTCCAACTGCGACGACCGTCATCGGTTTAGGTATTTCGACTCACGCTCCTGATGCGCGGAAATCTCTCGACTTGCTGGCACGTATTTTCATTGACAAACGTGAAGAGCTGCTGAGCCGCTTTACCGGTGCAGCTCCAGCCGCTCTGGATGCTTTGGATTTGTGGAGCGGTAGACAGAAGGTCAGCGGAATTGAAAGTTTTAAGTATTCAGTTCTTAAATCGCGCCCGCTGTCCGGCAGAACCGGCTATGCCAACTGGTACGCGGATGTTTATTCCATTATAGACGAAGCCGCTAAAAATCTGCTTGACCTGAAATCCGCCCGGAAACAAATCCTTGATATTCTGGCTGAACGTCGGGTGCGTTATAACGATATAACAATATTAACATAATTTTCGCTAGTTCTATTGACAAATCCGGAAAGATCATATATAATATTCATATACATGAATTGTATGAATTAATAAGAAAAATCAAACCGGAGGTACAATGTGAAAAAAGTAGTATCCCAAAAATGTGAAAATCATTCAGTTTTTACACTCATAGAACTCCTCGTTGTGATAGCTATCATAGCGATTCTTGCGGCAATGCTGCTTCCTGCGCTTAATAAAGCCAGAGAAAAAGCCAAGCAGGTTCAATGTTCAAATAACCTTAAGCAGATCGGCAGCGCGCATGATTTCTATTCCGGGGATTTTGACGGTTTTGTCATACCCTGCCAGAGCACCGGAGCCTGGTATTACAGGCCCGAACCCAATATATGGAGTTATGTTGGTTATAAGAATAAAAGTATTTGGAAAGCTGAAATACCCATTGCCTTATGCCCTTCCGACCAAAGTCCGCAGGAGTTGACCGCTGGCTATCCATCGCTGAGTTATGCCCAGAACCTGCAATCAGGCTGGAATTTGGGATTGGCAAATAAATTTACTAAATGCTATCTGAATTCTATGTTCAAATATCCTTCCGAATTTATGATGACAGTTGATTCCGCTACTTATTATGCCAATTGCGACGGCAGTAACACTGTGACAATGGAAGACCGGCACAATGGGCGTATCAACCTGTTATTCAGAGATGGACACATTGACAGCAGGTCATTTATTCTGCCGCCAACCGGACATCTGTGGCGCATTTCCGGGAAATGGAGCGGCAGTTATTAATTAACCGTGAAAATCGTTAAACTTCGGAATCGAATATGAAACTTACTGTAAAAAGTGATACGGCGCTGAACTTACAGTTGGATTGTAACGGGAATATTGAGCAGTTGATTGTCCGGGAAACTAATACGGCTGCTCCACATGATATTCGTCTGGTCAGGATCAAAGGCGAAACTTATCTTAATGTCCAAAATTCATTAATTGCTGACCAGTTATCGATTTCGTCCTGTGAATTTACCCAGATTCTGAATAGTTCCGATATCAGGATCAATTTTAAAACAGCACGGCCATACCGGCGTCCGCCGGCAGTGACGGTATTAACGGGCAATGGGCATACGATGATAATTATTTATATCGCTGTATCGCCAGCAATACCTGGCGGCGGGTCGCACTCGCAACTTGGTAGAAAACAATAAACATAACATTTTTATCTGGAAATAATTTAATGAAATCATACTTTAAAGTACCCATATTGTTTTTTATATTATCCCTGGGCATACTTTCCGGGTTTGCCGCTTCAGAACAAATGTCAAATAAAGAACTTGCGGTGGTGGTATATCCGTCGTTAATCTATGATAGTGGAAAATGTTCGATTTACCGGGAGCATCTCTCGAAAATCATGTTCATCTTTTTTTATCGGGGAACAGATAAGATCAATGATCTCAGTGCCGGTAGTAAATTGTACGTAGAACTGCCCGCCGGACTTGAACTGAAATACGTTTCCCTGATGGACGGCTGGAAGAAAGCCGGTGGTGATTTCAAAACGTTTCCGGTTGAAAAGGTTACTCGTGATCAGCAGGCATATAACCGTTATGTTGTTCCTTTGCCCAGTGTTGTGAACCGTCCAGCTTTGGAAAAACCGTTACCAGGCGGCATGTTCGGCGGTACCGCGCACAATATGACCAATATTTATGTAAAACCGAAAGGTAATGTTCCTGAAAAATTCAAAGTATATTGGGAAATAAGCGGCAAATATCCGGCTTCGGGCAGTTTTCCTGCTTACCTGGAAAAATTGCCGACAGATACTAGCAATCCTGCAAGAATTAAACTCCGCAGTTTCGGTCCCCTGGCGAATATGGGAAATCCACCGGAATATATTGAGGATTTGTGCACGATATACAAAAACATCGGTATAAAATGGGTGGATACGCAGTTTGCTTCCGGTCCCAACAAAGGATACAAAGATATCTGGGAGAAGGCCGGGTTTAAATTTTATGGCGGCGGTAATTTCATGGGAACACTCATGAAGTATTCCCTCCAGGACCGCACCGCATC